>NZ_JAQOSR010000079.1:0-38622 GCF_046718885.1 Bradyrhizobium sp. UFLA01-814
ACACGAGGCGCTCCCTAACAAAGGCCACGCCTCGTTCTACACCGATTCCATCCAACCAATCAGCAGGGATCAAACACGAAAGCAGGGACCCATAACCACAGGGTTGCGTTGTTGAAGTGAGCTGTGGCCCGAGCGCTGGCTAAACAATTGGCATCGGTGGTTATGGGTCCCGGGTCGCGCGGAGCCCGTCATCGGGCGGCGCTTCGCGCCGACCCGTTGGCTTGCCCGGGACGACATCGAATATGTGGCGCTCGCGTGAGTCATACATCCGCATCCTCGCGGCGCGCTGCATCCGAGTCTTGCGTTTACTTGCCTCCCCCTGGAAGCAGAGGGCGCCCCGGAATGACGGTGAAAGCTTCAGGTCGAAATCGGATGACCGGCAGAAATCTTGACGGCAACATCGCGGCGTGTGTTACACCTCGAAAGCAACAGGGACGTGCGCATGACATCCACCGTCGATCTCGCCAAACTGCACATTGACGACTTCACGCCGCATCAGGATGCTGAGTTCGAGATGCAGGCGGCGGATCGCGCGGTGGCGCTGAAGCTCGCCAAGGTCGAGCCCGCGGGCAACAGCGGCCGGCCGGGCGGTGCGTTCTCGCTGTTGTTCACGGGCCCGAAGGGCGCGTGGCTGCCGCAGGCGATCTATCCGGTGCGGCATCCGGCGCGGGGCGTGATGGAGATCTTCCTGGTGCCGATCGGCCCGCTCGGAGATGGCAATGGCTATCAGGCGGTCTTCACCTGACGGTCGGAAGCTCCTGCCGCCCGCCACCGCATCAGGTCGTAAACGCCCTTGTCTTCCTCGGTGATGAAGCCGAGCCGCCGGTAGAGCCGCATCGCCGGATTGAGCTTCTCGACATGGATCGAGACGTCCTTGCCGGCGGCCGCCCCCTCGTCGATCGCGTCGCGCAGCAGCGCCGCGCCATAACCCTTGCCGCGATGCGCCGGCATGAAGGCGATGTCGATGATGCGGTGCTGGCTCGGCCAGCGCTCGATGTAGAACCGGCCGATGTCCTCACCACCCTGCGCGATCACCAGCCAGTCGGCGTTCGGATAGTATTTCTGGTAATGCGCGTGCTGGGCACGGAATTGCTGATCGAGAAAGGCGGCCTTGTCCGCCTCGCTCCAGGGCACCGGCGCCAGCTCCTCGGCGCGGGTCGAGGCATAGAGCTGGCCGAGGAACGGCAGATCCGGCTCCGCCAGGCGGCGAAAGCGGCAGCCGGAAGCGGCCGCGCGCGTCCAGCCGAACGCTGGTGCGGGCGTGGTGCCTGGCGCGTCGAGACCCAAGACGACCTCAGCCGCGCGCCGGGAAGGCGCCCTGCAGCGCGATGCAGAAGTTCAGCGTGAGGTAAGGCTGCATGTTGTTGTGCTGCTGGTTGCCGCCCGTCATGCCGATCATGGTGGCGTTCATCTGCGTCAGTGTTGGCGTTGCGCTACCGGGCACATAGGCGAAGGCATTGGCCGATTTGCCCAGGATGCGGGTCGGGCTGGGGACCTGAACGTCAGCGACGTCCTGCGTGCCGACGTTCACAGGGTGGTTGTGAAGCGGTATCTGGTTTTGCAGCAGCGTCACATTGGGAGAGCCGGTGGTCTCTCCGAGGTCATACAGCGACAGCCCGGGGCCCTGTCCGGGCGCCGCCGGTGCGTTGCCCTGCATGTTGGGAAGCGCGAAGTTCGACGTGCCGTTGCCGCCATAGGTGACGCCGAGTAGTGAGAACAACGCCGTATTCTGCGAGATCGGCAGGATCTGACCGCCGCAGAAGGCCCAGCCCTTGGGAGCGAAGTTGAATGGAAAGATGCGGATCTCGGCGAGAAACTGATCGGACATGTCGTCGCGCTCCTAGCCCTGGCTCGGAAAAATGCCGTACAGCGAAATGATGAAGCTGACGCAAAGCAGCGGCTGCAAATTGCTGTGCGGCTGGTTCCCGCCGGTATTCGTCAGCATTCCGCTCGCCATCGGGCCATCGGGCGGCTGGCCGTCGATATACATGGCGATCGTACCGGTCGTCTGATCGAGAATATTTCCCTGCGGGTTCGACGCGGTGCCGGTCTGCTTCGCGGCGATGAAGGCGTGTGAATGCTGCGGGATCGTCTGCGTCGTGAGTGTTACGTTTTCGACGCCGCCAGTCTGTCCCATGACATAGGTCGTGCCGCTGCTGGCGGTGCCCGTGTGGATTGGCACACGGCCGCGCAGATCGGGGACCGCGAAGGTAGATTGGCCGTCGCCGCCATAGGTGGTGCCGATCAGATTGAACAGCGCGTCGTACTGGGAGATCGCCAACAGGCTGCCGTCACAGAAATTCCATCCGACCGGGGCAAAGTTGCCGCCGAACATACGGATTTCGCCTACAAAAGCTTCTGACATCGGCGCTTCTCGTCAATTCTGCGAGGGGAAAATGCCCTGGAGGGCAATGCTGAAATTGATCGTCAGGAACGGTTGCATGTTCTGATGGGCCTGGCTGCCGCCGGCATTGCCCACGGTCAAGGGATTGAGCGGGGTGATGTCGGTCGTCGACGTGCTGTAGCCGTTGTTGAAGGCACCGAGATAGGCACCCGAATCGAGCGGCTGGCTACCGTTGCTGTTGGTGGCGTTGGCCAAATGATTGTGCTGCGCCATCTCGTTGATCGTGAGCGTGTGACTCTCCTCGCCGCCGCGTTGGCCGAGCGCATAGCCAGCGCCCGTACTGATCGGCACCCGGCCCCGAAGGTCGGGCAGGCCAAAAGTGACGCGCCCATCCCCGCCATAGGTCGTGCCCAGCAACGAGAACAGCGCCTGATTCTGAGCGATGGGAAGCAGCTGGCCGTTGCAGAATGCCCAGCCCTTGGGCGCAAAGCCGAACGACATCATGCGGACTTCGGAAAGATACGGATCAGCCATAGGTCCTCCGCGAATACGTCGTACGATTTGTAAAAAATTCGAGACAATGATGCTGCGTATGCAACGTCTGCACGATAGCGTGTTTTACGGCCAGTGCAACCTCAACGATTGTCGGACTTCTGCGTTTTTTTTCGATTCCGCGGCCGCGTGAGTCATTCGCGGCTCGCGACGAGACGGTATCGCCGCTGGCGGCACCGTTGTCACGAATCGGACATGTCCACGCGGACATCATGAGGCGATTGAAATTTACTGGTATCCGTCAGCGGCAACGCCTGCCGAAACGGTTCGGCAGGCGCTGTGCGGTCGATACGGCGTCCGATCAGACGATCAGGTCATGGTGCGGCTGGGCGTGATTGTCGGCCGGCGTGCCACCCATGGCCGCGAACACCGTCTCGTGGCCGACCCACCAGGGGGGGCCGGCATTGGCGTGCCCGCTGAACAGATCGGAAAAGGCCTGGGTGTTCGCGGCCAGGTCCGCATGGCCGGTGTTGGCCTGCGAGGGCGTCTGGGTGAACGACGAGAAGTCGAAGCCGTCGCGGTTGAGATTTGCGGATGTGTCGCTCTGCATAGGCATCGCCTTCGCCGATCCCACGTTGGCTTGCGTGACATCCGCCGCAGTTGGCAGCCGCCGCTCGCCGTCGGCGAGACTGATATACATCAAGTCGTTGACATCCGATGACGACGTCAGGTCGGGGAGCCCGAGCACGTGTCCCAATTCATGGACCACGGCGGTCAATAGATCGAGATGACCTGCTGCGGCTGTCGACGGATCGGTCTGCAGATCGGAGCCGGAAGCGTTGAGCGCGTGGGTGAACTCAAAATTGTCCAACGGTGTCGAATCGACGAACCAGCCATGGCCGGCGGCATCGGTATCGATCGTGATGTGGCCGGCGCTTTCCAGGCCGACGACCTGGCCGGCGAGATCAGCGACGCTGAAGGTCACGGCACGCAGCGCGGCGAGTTGATCCGCGTCTGCGCCAGCCTTTGCCCATTGGGTAATGGCCGCTGAGACGACCGAGTCGAGCTCGCTCTGTGTCAGGTGGGTTTCGCCCGGGGTCGCGACGGCGGCCTGCACGCCGCCGTCCGCGGCGAGCAGCGGCGATGAGCCGAACCCGTGTGTGCTGCCCGCCGTGACGCTGAATGTCGGCGCCGTGGTGACCGTATTGTGCGCCAGGACGTAACTCGAAATCGCGGCGGTATCGGTCGCGCCGCCGCCATAGGACGAACCATCGCCCGCGTGCAGGCCGACGGTGGTGTCGAACCGATCGCGCAGCCGGATATCGGTGCCGCCATTCGCGCCCGAACCGAGGAACTGATTTTCCTGGGCGCCGGTGCCGCCCAGCGTCAGCGAGACGCTTTGCGCATCGCCCGCGACCGTGCCGGCATTGAGTTCGAAGCCATGATTGCCGAACGTGCCGGGGTTGGACGCCGTGTTGCCCATGACGATCGCGGTCAATAGGGCGTTGCCGCCGTTCGCAGCGTCACCGGTCTGCAGTTCGATGCCGTCGTTGTTGTACTGATACAGATGGTTGTTGGTGATCGTGACGCTGGAATTGGCCCCGCCCATCGTGACGAAGCCGATGTCGCTGCCCTGGGCGGAGCCGCTGTTCGCGACGCCGGCGACGCCGATCGTGTTGGAATCGATCGTGCCGTTGAACGAGCTTGCTCCCGATCCCGTGCTGATGGCGAGCGCGGTGCCGAGGGCATCACGCATGGTATTGTTGGCGATATTGAAGGTCAGGTTGGCGTGGTCGCCGGTCCCGCCGGAGCTGATGGTGATGCCGCCGCCGCCCGAGACGATGTTCTGGTTGTTGTTCGAGAAGCTGTTTCCGTTCAGCACGAGGTCCGAGCTGACGCCGCCGTGCAGATCGAGCTGGAACAGATCGCCGCGCGCCGACGTGAATGTCGAATTCTGAACGGTCGCGTTGAATGTTCCGTCGGTGGCCTGGAACACCAGGGCATCGCCTGAGCTGTTCCCGGCCGCCGAATTGGTCGCGAAGGTCGAGCCGGTGATGGTGATGCGGTTGAGTATCTGACCGCTGTTATTGAAGACGTGAAACGCATCGAGCGCCGCGCCCGTGAAGGTCGAATTCGTCACCGACGCCGTGCCGGACAGGCCGGTGAAGTAGACGTCGCCCTCGCCGATGCCGCCGACGCTGGTGCCGTTCGTGCCGGTCACCGTGGTGTTGCCGAGGGTAAAGCCGGTGACGTTGGTGCCGACGATGCCGTAGTTCTGGAAGTCGTGCATCGCCAGATAAGAGAGCTGAACGTCCTTGGTGTTGTTCAGATAGACGCCGCTGCCCTGCGCGGTGCTGCCGTCGGCGCCGGTCTTGTTGGCGATGGTGCCGCCGCTGCCGGCCGTCGAACCGTCGCCGGTGATGTGCAGGCCGCCATTGCCGGCGGCCGTGCCGGTATTCGACAGGATGATGCCGTTGTTGGACCCTCCGCTCGAGGTGATGCTCTTGAGGATGAGGTTGGACGAGCCGATCTGGGTGTTCTCGACATCGAGCGCGGTGCCGGTGCCTGACGTGATGGAGTTGTTGGTGCCGGTCAGCGTGATGGTGCCGCCATGCGTGAAGCTCATGCCGGTGCCGCTGGCGGTCTTGACCGTGATGTCGGACATCGTGACGGTGCCGACATTGTTGTTGTCGTCGCTGATGCCCATGCCGGTCGAGGCCGAGGTGTCGATGCTGACGCCGCTGATGCTGTGGCCCGAGGTGCCGAGCAGGTCGATGCCGTTGTCGGCACCGGTCACCTTGATGACCGGATCGGTGCCGGTCGCGGTGTTCGCGGTCACCACGGCGCCGGTCACCGGGTTGGTGAAGGTCAGGGAGTGACTGCCGCCGACCAGGTTGACGCCATTGGCGAGGTTGATGCCGTTGGCCTCGGTATAGGTGCCGGACCTCAGCACGACATAGTCGCCCGAGCCCGCAGGATTGGCCGTGTTGTAGGCGGCGATCGAGGTGTATGGATCGGCCGCGGTGCCGAGATTGGCGCTGCTCGCGAGAGCCGTAGGCGAGTTGTCGATATAGAACACCTGCGGGACGACGCCGACATGGAAGGTCTGGGCACCCGACGTGAGCGGCCCGCCGGTGCCGGTGTTGCCGTTGTCGTTGATGTTCAGCGTGACGGTATCCGAGCCGGTGAAGCCGTCGTCGCTGTTGTAGGTCAGCGTCGCGAGCGCGGTGTTGACCTGCGCGACGGTGCCGGTCAGCGTCACCGTGTGGCTGCTGTTGTTGGTGAAGCTGGCGAGCCCGGCGGTATTGAAGGTCAGGTTCGCATGGCTTGAGGCAATCGTCGCCGTGACGTTGCCGCTCGCGGCATCGATGTCGGCGACCGAGAGCCCCGAAATCGCGAAATTGGTGTGCGAGAACGCCGTGCCGATCGAATTGTCCGCCGGCACCGACGCGGTGGGTCCGTCGTCCACGGCGGTGACGCTCCCCGTCGTTGATCCCGTCCCGGTGTTGCTGCCGCCATTCGCGGTACCGCCGTCATCGTGCACGGTCAGGCTGTAGGACCGCGCGGTGGTGTCGGGGTTTTCGCTGGTGTTGTTGAACTGGATCAGGTCCAGCGCCGCATTGTAGTGCGCGAGCGTGTCGGTACCGCTGAAACTGATCGTTTCGGTGCCCGCGGTGCTGGTGATCTCGAAGTGGATACCGCCGATATCGCCGCTGTTACCGGCGTGGCCGGCGATCGACAGCGCATCCGACGGCTTCAGATTGTTCAGCACGAAGGTCGCATCGGTCAGGTTGTTGCCTTCGGCGTCCGTGATCGTCAGGTTCGGCGTGATCGTGACCGGCGTCGAGTTCGCTGCCGGCGTGCCGTTCGGCGGCTCGGAGAAGCCGGTAATGGCACCGAAGCTCACGACCGGCGCATCGTTGACCGGCGTGACATGGATGGTCGAGGTCGAGCTGTTGCTGCTGTCGGTGCCGTCGGTGACCGTAAAGCTGACGGTGCGATCCGCCCCGGACGGGTTGTCGCTCGAGTTGAAATAGGTAATGGAATCGAGCGCGGCCTTGTAGTTGGCGACGCTGGAGGAGCCGGTCAGCGTCAGCACGCCGGTCGCGGAATTGTAAGAGCCGGTGATACCGTTCTGGTTGACGAAGCCCAGCACGTCCTGGCCGGCGGCGAAGCCACCGGTGATCTGCACCGTCGCGCCGGTCAGATTGGCGCTGTCGACGTCGGTCACGTTGACCGACGCATCGATCACGGTCGCGACCTGGTTTTCGGTGTAGTTCAGCGTGCCGCCGGCGGTCGTGACCGGCGGATCGTTGACCGGCGTGACGTTGATGGTGCCGGTGACCGGCGTGGAGGTCGCCGCGCCGTCGTTTGCGATGATCGTGACGGTGCGCGCCAGGCCCGACGGGTTGTCGCTGGTGTTCTGATAGGTCACCGAGGCGAGCGCGGCCTGATAATCGGCGACGCTGGCGGTGCCCGTCAGCGTCAGCATGCCGGTTCCCGCATTGAACGAGCCGGTGATGCCGTTCTGGGACGTAAAGGCGAGGACGTCCTGACCGTTCGCGTAGTTGCCGGTGATCTGCACCGTCGCGCCGGTCAGCGTAGTGTTGTCGACGTCGGACACGATGATCGCCGGGTCGAACGCGGTCGCGGCCTGGTTCTCGGTGTAGTTCAGCGTATGACCAGCGGTGACGACGGGCGGGTCGTTGACCGGGGTGACGTTGATGGTGTCGGTGACCGGCGAGCTGTCGAGCGTGCCGTCATTGGTCGTGATGGTAACGGTGCGCGCCAGCCCGGACGGATTGTCGCTGGTGTTGATGTAAGTCACCGATGCCAGCGCGGTTTGGTAGTTCGCGACACTGGACGTGCCGGTCAGCGTCAGCGTTCCGGTCGCGGCATTGAACGAGCCGGTGATGCCGTTCTGGTTGGTGAAGCCGAGGACATCCTGGCCGCTGACGTAGTTGCCGGTGATCTGCACCGTCGCGGACACCAGATTGGCGTCGTCGCCGTCGGTGACGGTGATCGTCGAATCGATCACGGTCGTAGCCTGGTTCTCGGTGTAGTTCAGCGTGTGGCCGGCGGTGACGACCGGCGCCTGGTCGACCACGACGGCGATGGTGAAGGTCTGCTGGCTGTGCAGCGTGCCGTCGCTCGCGTCGACCGTGACGTCATAGGACGGATCGGCAATGTTGATCTTGCTGGGATCGGCGACCGTGATCTTGCCGGTGGTCGCATTGATGGTGAAGCCGCCGCCGGAGGTGTCGCCGACCAGCGAATAGGTCACGGCGGGGCCGTTGACGTCGGTCGAGGATGCCGTGACGCCGGTTCCCGCGCCGACCGGCGCGTTGACCGCAACGCGGTTGGCGCCGGCGTCGGCATCGACCGGGGCCGACGGCGCGACGTCGGTGACGGCGATGGTGAAGGTCTGCGAGCTCGTGAGCAAACCGTCGCTGGCCTGCGCGGTGACGGTGTAGGCGTGCCCGGCCGGGCCTTCGTAGTCGATCTTGGAGCTGTCCGCGACGGTGATGACGCCCGTCGTCGCGTTGATGGTGAAGCCGCCGCCGGAGGTATCGCCGATCAGCGACCAGGTCACGGCCGGGCCGTTGACGTCGGTTGCCGACGCGGTGATGCCGACGGTCGAGCCGTTGGCAGCGCCTTCGGCGATCGTGTTGGTGCCGGCGTCAGCATCGACCGGGGTCGACGGTGCGGCGTCGTTGACGGCGATGGTGAAGCTCTGCGAGCTCGCCAGCGTGCCGTCGCTGGCCTGCGCGGTCACCGTGTAGGAATGGGTTGGGCCGCTGCTCTCATAATCGATCTTGGTCGGGTCGGCGACGGTGATGACGCCGGTCGTCGGGTCGATGGTGAAGCCGCCGCCGGAGGTGTCGCCGATCAGCGACCAGGTCACGGCCGGGCCGTTGACGTCGGTCGCGTGCGCGGTGATGCCGACCGCAGTGCCGGCGGCCGCGCCTTCGACAACGCTGTTGGCGGCGGCATCGCCGTCGACCGGGGTCGATGGCGCAACATCCGCGATGTTGATGGTGAATGTCTGTGAACTCGCCAGCGTGCCGTCGCTGGCTTGCGCGGTGATGGTGTAGCTGCCGCCCGAGCTTTCGAAATCGAGCTTGCTCGAATCGGCGACCGTGACGACGCCGGTTGCGGCATTGATGGTGAAGCCGCCGTTGGAGCTGTCGCCGATCAGCGAATAGGTCACGGCTGGACCGTTAATGTCGGTCGCCGACGCGGTGATGCCGACGGTCGAGCCGTTGGCTGCGCCTTCAACGACGGTGTTGGCGCCGGCGTCGGAGTCGACCGGGGTCGATGGCGCGACGTCAGTGACGGCGATTGTGAAGGTTTGCGAGCTTGCCGTCGTGCCGTCGCTGGCCTGCGCGGTGACGGTGTAGGAATGGGTCGGACCGCTGCTCTCGTAATCGAGCTTGGTGCTATCCGCGACGGTGATGACGCCGGTTGTCGCGTCGATGGTGAAGCCGCCGCCGGAGGTGTCGCCGATCAGCGCATAGGTCACCGGCGGGCCGTTGACGTCGATCGACGACGCCGTGACACCGACGGTCGAGCCGTTGGCCGCGCCTTCGGCGATCGCATTGGCGCCGGCGTCGCTGTCGACCGGGGTCGACGGCGGGGCTTCGGTGACGGCGATGGTGAAGGTCTGCGAGGTCGCAAGGGTGCCGTCGCTGGCCTGCGCGGTGACGGTATAGGCGTGGCCGGCCGCGCTTTCGTAATCGAGCTTGCTCGGGTCGGCGACGGTGATGACGCCCGTCGTCGCGTTGATGGTGAAGCCGCCGCCGGAGCTGTCGCCGGTCAGCGAATAGGTCACGCCCGGGCCGTTGATGTCGGTCGAGGATGCGGTGACGCCGACCGTGGTGCCGGCGGCCGCGCCTTCGACGACGGTGTTGGCGGCGGCGTTGTTGTCGACCGGCGTCGACGGCGCAACGTCGGTGACGTTGACGGTGAAGGTTTGCGTGCTGGTCTGCGTGCCGTCGCTGGCCTGTGCGGTGATGGTGTAGGCGTGGCCGGGCGCGGTTTCGAAATCGATCTGGGTGGGATCGGCGACGGTGATGACGCCGGTCGCGGCGTTGATGGTGAGGCCGTGGGCATTGCCGACCAGCGAATAGGTCACGGTGCCGCCATTGATGTCGGTGGCGTGCGCAGTGATGCCGACGGTTGTGCCGATGGCGGCGCCTTCGACCACGGAGTTGGCCGCGGCGTCGACGTCGGCGGGCGCCGACGGCGGAGCGTCGGTCACGCCGATCGTGAAGGTCTGCGTCGTCGAGGTCGCGCCGCTCGTGGCCTGAACGGTGATGGTGTAGGCGTGGCCCGGCGCGCTTTCGTAATCGAGCTTGTTCGGATCGGCGACGGTGACAACGCCCGTCGTGGCATTGATGGTGAAGCCGCCGCCGGAGGTGTCGCCGGTCAGCGAATAGGTGGTTGCGGGGCCGTTCGGATCGACCGCGGAGGCGGTGATGCCGACCAGCGTGTTGACGGCGGCGCCTTCGACGACGCTGTTGGCGGCGGCATTGACGTCGACCGGGGTGCTGATCGCGACGTCGTTGACGTTGATCGTGAAGCTCTGCGAGCTGACGCCGCCATGGCCGTCGCTGGCCTGGACCGTGATGGTGTAGGCGTGGCCCGGCGCGGTCTCGAAGTCGATCTTGGTGGAATTGGCGACGGTGACGATGCCGGTGTTGGGATCGATCTTGAAGCCGCCATTGGAGGAATCCGATGTCAGCGAGTAGGTGACGCCGGGGCCGTTGACGTCGGCCGATGACGCGGTAATGCCGACCGAGGTGTTGACCGCGGCGCCCTCGTTGACGGCATTGGCGGTGGCGTTGCCGTCGGTCGGTGTCGAGGGCGGCGCATTGCTGACCGCGATCGTGAAGCTCTGCGACGAGACGAAGATACCGTCGGTCGCCTGCACATTGACGACGTAGCTGCCGCCGGAGCTCTCGAAATCGACCTTCGAGGGATCGGCAATCGAGACCACGCCGGTATGCGGATCGACCTTGAAGCCGCCATGCGAGGAATCGGACACCAGCGAATAGGTGACCGGAAGACCGATCAGGCTGGTGGATTGCGCGGTGATGCCGACCGATGTGTTGGCTGCGGCGCCCTCAACGACCGTGTTTGCGCCGGAATTGGCGTCGGTCGGAGGCGACAGGAAGCCGGGCACCGGCGGATACGGCGTGCCGGGAGGGCAGCCCAGGTAAAGATATTGCAGACCATATGTATTGACGAACGCCTGCGCGGCCGGATCCAGAATGATATTGCCGCTCGGATCGAGGTGAAGCTCGGGGCGCGTTAAACCACCGATTGTATAGGCAGGTATGGTCGTCATGAGCACTCCCGCGATCGGCGCGAAGGCCGATCAATAACTACATTTGTTGGAGACGATGACGTGTGAAGCATTTCACACGTTGAGGTTGATCGCACGCGACCCGAGATCGCACCGGTCCGCTCGCAATATGCGGATACCGCGACGGTTGCGGAGTCCCGACATCAGCAAGATCAAATGCGCTTGCCATTACGTAATCGCTTCCACTCACTCACGCCGCGAGAAAAGCCCAATGAATGTTCGAGAAAAGCGCGGCGGCCAAGAAAATTTACCGGTTGGCAACCACGACCGTATTGTCGATGTTTCCGAGTGTCAATGTGTGTCCACGTGACACTGCGTCGTTAACCACGATTCGGCCATGCAGCGGGAGGTAGAGTATGGGGATTCGACCATTTTTAATCTTGTGCGACCCCCGGTGGTTTCTGCGCCGCAGACCGAATTGGCGTTGTGTGACGAATATGTGCGTTGATTCGCCTTGTGATTGATTCCCGGCGAACCGTCTGTGATCTCTCCTCACCCGAAAGGCCAGTGAATCTGTCCCTTCCCGTCGTCACGGCTTCGCGATCACGTCGTAAGGCTTTCAGACTACGCAACTATTTGCTTGATCCGGCGGCCATCTTGAACAGACTGGGGAGCGGCTACATCTGTGACGTCCGCTGCCGCGACATTGCGGTGGTCCATCCGCGTTGAATCACCGCAAGTCCAATTGCGACTTTGGTAGCCCTGCAATGATCCTGGGGGAGAGGGAATTGAGTTCGATTGACAGAACGGGACGTGTGGCTCCGGTGACCGGCGTCGAGCGTCATGCGCTTCGCCGCCGTGCCTCGCGCGGCCCGTCGCTCAGGCCTTGGCTCGGTCTTGCGCCGATCGGGCTGCTGGCCGGGCTGGCGCTCGGCGGCTGCGACAACAAGAGCGCGCAATCGCAGGCCGCGCCTCCGCCGCCGCCCGTGACCGTCGCGCAGCCGGTCAAGCGCACCGTCACCGACTGGGACGAGTTCACCGGCCGCTTCGAGGCGATCGAGGAGGTCCAGGTCCGCGCCCGTGTCGGCGGCTTCGTCAACAGCGTCGAGTTCAAGGATGGTGCGATCGTCCATGCCGGCGATCTGCTCTACATCATCGACCCGCGGCCGTTCGAGGCGGTCGTGCTGCAGGCCGAAGGCCAGCTCGCCGACGCGCGCGCCAAGGGCGAGCTTGCCAAGCGTGATCTCGAGCGCGGGCTGAACCTCGTGCAGACCAGCGCGGTCTCCGAGCAGGTCGTCGACCAGCGCCGCCAGGCATTGCAGGCGGCACGCGCCGCCGAGACCCAGGCCGAAGGCACGCTAAAGGCCGCGCAGCTCAACGTCGAATTCACCCATGTGCTGGCGCCGATCACCGGCCGCGTCAGCCGGCATCTGGTGACCCCGGGCAATCTGGTGCAGGGCAGCGAGGGCGGCGCGACGCTGCTCACCTCGATCGTGTCGCTCGATCCGATCTACATCTATTTCGACGTCGACGAGGCGACCTATCAGCGCAACAGCAAGCTGTGGTTCGAAGGCAGGCGGCCGAGCTCGCGCGACACGGCGAACCCGGTGCAGATCGCGTTGACCGGCGAAACCAAGCCCTCGCATGAGGGCAAGATGGACTTCCTCGACAACCGGCTCGACGTCTCGACCGCGACGCTGCGCAGCCGCGCGGTCGTTCCGAACAAGGATCTGTCGGTCCTGCCCGGCCAGTTCGGCCGCGTCCGCATCATCGGCTCGTCGCCCTATGAGGCGCTGTTGATCCCGGACAGCGCGGTTGCCACCGACCAGTCGCGCAAGATCGTGTTCGTGGTCAAGGACGACAACACGGTGGAAGCAAGAGCAGTCACGCTCGGGCCGCTCGACGATGGCCTGCGCGTCGTCCGCGAAGGCCTCAAGGCGGAGGATCACGTGATCGTCGACGGCCTGCAACGCGCCCGCGTCGGCGCCAAGGTGACGCCGAAGATGGCGCAGGCTCCGGCGGACTCCAAGCCCGCGGCAGGCGACAAGCCCACGGCCGCTGACAAGCCCGCCGCAGGTGCCAAACCATGAATCTCGGCAGGCTCTCCATCAACCAGCCCATCCTCGCGATGGTGCTGTCGATCGTGCTGCTGATCGTCGGCGCGATCGCCTATCCGACGCTGCCGGTCTCGGAATATCCGCAAGTGGTGCCGCCGACCGTCGTCGTCACCACGCAATATCCGGGCGCCTCGGCGCAGACCGTGTCCGACACCGTCGCCGCTCCGATCGAGCAGGAGATCAACGGCGTCGAGGACATGCTGTATCTCTACAGCCAGGCGACGTCGAACGGCCAGCTCACCATCACCGCGACCTTCAAGCTCGGCACCGACCTCGACAAGGCCCAGGTGCTGGTGCAGAACCGCGTTGCGATCGCGCAGCCGCGGCTGCCCGAAGAGGTGCAGCGCAACGGCGTGACCACGCGCAAGAACTCGCCCGACATCCTGATGGTCGTGTTCATGCTGTCGCCCGACGACACGTTCGACCAGCTCTACATCTCCAACTACGCGCTGCTGCAGGTCCGCGACCAGCTGTTGCGGCTCGATGGCGTCGGCGACATCCAGATGTTCGGCGCGCGCGATTACTCGATGCGGCTGTGGCTCGATCCCGACCGGATCGCCAATCTCGGTCTGACATCGACCGAGGTGCTGGCGGCGATCCGGGCGCAGAACCTGCAGATCGCCGGCGGACAGATCGCCGAGCCGCCGATCGCCGATCGCGCATTCCAGCCGAACCTCGTCTTCACCGGCCGCCTCAAGGACATCAGGCAGTTCGAGGACATTGTGGTGAAGGCCGGCTCCGACGGCCGCACGGTACGTCTGCGCGACGTCGCCCGCGTCGAGCTCGGCGCGCTGTCCTACGCCACCAACAGCTTCCTGCTGCGCAAATCCGCCGTCGCGCTGCTGGTGACGCAACGGCCCGGATCGAACGCGCTCGCCACCGCCAAGAGCATCTCCGACACGATGGAGCGGATGAAGGCGAGTTTCCCGAAGGGGCTCGACTACAATATCGGCTACAACCCGACCGAATTCATCGCCCAATCGGTCCACGAGCTGATCAAGACGATCTACGAGGCGATGGCGCTCGTCGTCATCGTGGTGCTGGTGTTCCTGCAGGGATGGCGGCCTGCGATCATCCCGATCATCGCGATCCCGGTGTCGCTGGTCGGCACCTTCGCGGTGATGGCCGCGCTCGGCTTCTCGATCAACAATCTGACGCTGTTCGGTCTGGTGCTCGCGGTCGGCATCGTGGTCGACGACGCCATCGTGGTGGTCGAGAATGTCGAGCGACATCTCGAGCACGGCATGAGCAGGCGCGACGCCGCGCTCAAGACCATGGAGGAGGTTGGCGGCGCGCTGGTCTCGATCGCGCTCGTGCTGTGCGCGGTGTTCGTGCCGACCGCCTTCCTCGGCGGCATTTCCGGGCAGTTCTTCCAGCAATTTGCGGTGACGATCGCGGTCGCGACCGCGATCTCCTGCTTCTGCTCGCTGACCCTGTCGCCGGCGCTGGCCTCGCAGATCCTGGTGCCGCATGAGGAGAAACGCCCGCCGGCGCGCTGGAACATCATCGCGCGCGGCTGGGATAGCTTCACCGCGCTGTTCAACCGGGTGTTCGACCGGCTCGCGCACGGCTATGCATCGGTGGCCGACTTCGTGATCCGGCATACGGTGGTGATGCTCGCGCTCTACCTCGTACTGATCGGCAGCGCCGGCTGGCTGCTCGCGACCACCTCGCAGGGCTTCATTCCGGCGCAGGATCGCGGCTACGTCATCATCTCGGCGCAGCTGCCGGGCGCCGCGTCGCTGGCGCGGACCACCGCTGTTGTGCGCGAGATCGAGCGGATCGCGCTGGATACGCCGGGCATCGTTCGCGTCGCGGCTTTCGCCGGCTTCTCCGGTGCGACGCGCACGCAGCAGGGCAACGCCGCGGCGCTGTTCCCGGTATTCGACGAGCCGGAGGCACGCCTGAAGAAGGGGCTGACGGCGAACGCGATCACGGCCGAATTGCGCAAGCGTCTGTCGGTGATCCAGGGCGCCTTTATCATCGTCATTCCGCCGCCGGCCGTGCCCGGTATCGGCACCGGTGGCGGCTTCACCATCCGTGTCCAGGATCGCCAGGGGCGCGGACCCGAACTGCTGGCTTCCGCGACCGATGAACTGGTGACAGCCGCGCGCAAATCGCCGTCTCTCACGTCGGTGTTCTCGCCGTTCACCGCGAACACGCCGCAGCTGTTCGTCGACATTGATCGCGTCAAGGCGCAGAAGCTTGGGGTGCCGATCGCCAACATTAACGACACGATCCAGACCTATTTTGGTTCGACCTATGTCAACGACTTCAACCTGTTCGGCCGCACCTATCACGTTACCGCGCAAGCCGATCTGCCGTTCCGGAAAGACAGCCCCGATCTCGCGAGGCTGCGCACCCGCAACGTTGCCGGCGACATGGTGATGCTCGGCAGCATCGTGGACTTCAAGGACGTCTCGGGACCCGACCGCGTTGCGCGCTATAATCTGTACTCGGCGTCCGAACTGCAGGGTGAGCCGGCACCGGGCGTGAGCTCGACGACGGCGCTCAACACCATCAAGCAGCTCGCCGACCAGACATTGCCGAGCGGCTTTTCCTTCGAGTGGACCGACCTGTCCTACCAGCAGGTCACCGGCGCCAATGCCGGCCTCTACGTGTTCCCGATCTGCGTGCTGTTCGTCTATCTGGTGCTGGCCGCGCAATATGGCAGCTGGACCTTGCCGTTCGCGGTGATCCTGATCGTGCCGATGTGCCTGTTCGCGGCCACGATTGGCGTGCGTATCATGGGCCAGGACGTCAACATCCTGACCCAGATCGGCTTCGTGGTGCTGGTGGGGCTGGCCGCCAAGAACGCGATCCTGATCGTCGAGTTCGCGCGCGACATCGAGCTCGAGGGCCGGTCGCGGCTGGACGCGGTGATCGAGGCCTGCCGGCTCCGTCTGCGGCCGATCCTGATGACCTCGTTCGCCTTCATCCTCGGCGTGCTGCCGCTGGTGGTGTCGACCGGTTCGGGCTCCGAGATGCGGCAGGCGGTCGGTGTTGCCGTGTTCTTCGGCATGCTCGGCGTCACCCTGTTCGGCCTGATCTTCACGCCGATCTTCTACATGGTGGTGCGCAACCTCGCGGAAGGAAAGAACGAGGGCAAGCCGGCGGAGCCCAAGGCGACTGTGGCGGGTTGAGCAGCCTACACTTGTGTCCGTCACCCCCGCGCAAAGGCTTCGCCTCTGTCGCTGGAGGAGCCCGCGAAGCAGGCGTCTCGAAGGGTGCACGGCCACGAGCCGGGCCGTCGACCCTTCGAGACGCGCGTTCCGCGCTCCTCAGGGTGACGGGAAAGCAGCGAGTGCCTTCCGACGCAGCCCATACTTTTGGCTGAGCGGAAAGAGATGGGCAGGCGTGGGGTTATAAAATAATGTCGCGCCGATTTTCCTGATAGAAACTGCTGGGAGAGCATAGAATGAAGTCCGGATTTTTGGCCGCGGTCGCGGCTTGCAGCCTGATGCTTGCGGCGCCGGCGATGGCCCAGGGCGTCAAGATCGGCATCCTGAACGATCAGTCCGGCGTCTATGCCGACTACGGCGGCAAATATTCGCTCGAAGCCGCGCGGATGGCGGTCGAGGATTTCGGCGGCGAGGTGCTGGGACAGAAGATCGAGATCGTCACCGCCGACCATCAGAACAAGCCGGACCTTGCGACCGCGATCGCGCGACGCTGGTACGAGGTCGAGAACGTCGACATGATCACCGAGCTCACGACGTCGTCGGTCGCGCTCGCGGTGCAGGAGCTGTCGAAGGAGAAGAAGAAGATCGACATCGTGGTCGGCGCGGCGACCTCGCGTATCACGGGCGATGCCTGCACGCCCTACAGCTTCCACTGGGCCTATGACACCCGCGCGCTCGCCGTCGGGACCGGCGGCGCGCTGACGGAGGCGGGTGGCGACACCTGGTTCTTCCTGACCGCCGACTACGCCTTCGGCTACGCGCTGGAAAAGGATACCAGCGACATCGTCGTGTCGAAGAAGGGCAAGGTGGTCGGCTCGGTCCGCGTGCCGCTCAATTCGTCGGACTTCTCGTCCTTCCTGCTGCAGGCGCAGAGCTCGAAGGCCAAGATCATCGGGCTCGCCAACGCCGGCCTCGACACCACCAACTCGATCAAGCAGGCGGCCGAGTTCGGCATCGTGCGCGGCGGGCAGAAGCTCGCCGGCCTGTTGATGACGCTGTCGGAGGTGAACGGTCTCGGGCTCGAGGCGGCGCAGGGTCTCGTGCTCACCGAGGGCTTCTACTGGGACCACGACGATGCCTCGCGCGCCTTCAGCGAGCGCTTCTTCAAGCGCACCAGCCGGATGCCGAGCATGATCCATGCCGGCACCTATTCGGCGACGCTGAGCTATTTGAAGGCGGTGAAGGCCGCCGGCACCAAGGACAGCGAGGCGGTCGCCGCCAAGCTGAAGGAGCTGCCGGTCGATGACGCCTTCGCCAAGGGCAAGGTGCTCGCGAACGGCCGAATGGTGCACGACCTCTATCTGTTCGAGGTCAAGAAGCCCTCGGAGTCGAAGAAGCCGTGGGACTATTACAAGCAGATCGCCGTGGTGCCCGGCGACAAGGCCTTCTTCACCGCCAAGGAAAGCGGCTGCCCGCTGACCAAGTGAGGCGTGGCTGGCGAAACAAACATCGGTGTCGTCCCGGCGAAGGCCGGGACCCATAACCACCGATGTCGGTTGTTGTGCGCAGCTGGAGCTCCAGCCTTCGCAAAACACCTGCCTGTGGTAATGGGTCCCGGCCTTCGCCGGGACGACGGCGGAATATGTGGCGGCGTTACGCGTGGACCAGCCGCCACACCGCGCCGCCGATCGCGCCGACCCAAAGGATGACGCAGGCCAGCGCCTGGATGGCGAAACCGGGGCTGCGTTTCGCCACCGCTTCGCGATAGCCGATGAAATAGACGATGCGGCCGATCACCCAGATTGCGCCGACCGCCGCGGCCGTGGCATCGCCGACATAGACCGCGAACAGCCAGAGCGACGGCAGGAAGATCGGCATCCATTCCAGCGTATTCATCTGGATGCGGTAGATGCGCTCGAAATCCGGATTGCCCGTGATCGCCGGCAGCTTGACCCCGTAGACCGCACGGGCGCGGGCGACCTGCAGCGCGAAGAAGAAGTGCAGCGCGACCGCAAGGCAGGTGACGATGGCGGTGTAGTGGTACATGTCAGGCGTGTCCTCTTTCCATTGACCCCGATGTCATGACGGGACAGCGAAGCCCGGTGTGACATGCGGCCTTGCTTTACCTCTCCCCGCGCGCGGGGAGAGGTCGGAACGCATCGTCAGATGCGTTCCGGGTGAGGGGGGACCTCGGCGAGACCAGCTGTCACCGAGTACGCGGAGACGGCCCCTCACCCCAACCCTCTCCCCGTAAGAACGGGGCGAGGGAGCATAGTTATGCCGCGGCCCCATTCGGACCAATTCCGTCACGTCCTAGAGCGTTTTCGAGCGAAGTGGATACCGGTTCGCCTGAAGAAAACGCGTCAAAACAAGAATCTAGAGCCCCGTTCCGATTCCATCGGAACGGGAAAAGCTCTAGTACCCCGTCATCTCAAGATAGCCGATTCCGGCGTGGCTGCCTGAGAAGCGGATCGGGCCTTCCCAATACGGGAAGCTGGTTCCCATCCAGCTCCGTGCATTGAGCGGCGTGGTCTCGATGGCAAGGCCGCGTGCGGGCAGGCTGACGCGCCATGACGTCGGCAGCTTGCGGCCGTCGATCTCGGTGGTTGCGAGCGGCACGATGCTGTTGCCGCCGGCGGCGATCTCGGCCGAGCGGCCGTCCGGCGTGATCCAGTTGCCGAACAGGTTTTCGCGGCCGTCCTTCTGGCGCAGCCGGTACAGCATCAGCTTCTCGTCGCCGGGCAGATGCAGCGAGAACCAGTCCCAGCCGGTTTGGTCGGCCGCCAATGGCTGGCTGCTCCATTCGCGATCCATCCAGGCTATGCCCGTGACGTCGACCGGTCTGTCGTCGATCACGATACGGCCGGACGCCTTGTAGAACGGCTGGCTGTAGTAATAGGAGGCCTGTCCGCGATCCGACTTGCGGCTGTAGCCGTGGTCGCCCTGCAGCACCAGCGCGCGGTCGGCCTCGAGCCGCAGCGCGGTGCTGAAGTCGGTGGCGGAGGCCTTGAGCTCAAGCGGCGCGACGCGTTGCGCATCGAACGGATCGCGCCCGCGCAGCTCCCAGGCGTCGATCCAGGCGCGGAACGGCGTGGCTTCGACAGCGGCCTGCCCGACGCCGCCGCGGGCAAAGGTCTCGCGGAAGCGGTGCGTGCCGGCGCTGGTCACGGCGGCGTGGCCCATCCAGAGCTGCTGATTGGCCCAGCCCTCGGCCGGTCCGCCCGCTTTCATCGCCTGGCGGAACAGCGTCCATTGCGCGCCATAGGCCGCGCCGCTCGTGTCGGACAGGTTGGCGGTCACGTACCACCACTCGATCCGGAATTCCGGATGCGGGCCGTGGTCTGCGGGGAACGTGAACGGCTTGCCCGGCGTGACGGCGGCAAATCCCTCCGCGGTCTCGCCGAGCCCGGCGAAGCCCTGCGCGAACGTCTTGCCGCCGAGCGCGAGCCCCAGCGCACCGCCGGCAATGGCGCGACGGGTGATGGTGCCGCTAGCGCTCATTGACAAAGATCCTGATCAGGCTGGCCGGCTGCATGCGCGCCAGCCTGGCGACCGGAAGCGCCGCCGCGCAGAATGCGGCGGCGAGCGCCACCGCGAGCAGCTCGATCAGCTGCAAGGGAAATACGTGGAACGGCAGCCGCCAGCCGAACGCCTTGACGTTGACGATCGCAAGCAGGCACCACGCCACCAGCAGGCCGAGCGGCAGCGCGAACAGGGCGGTGATCAGTGCGACCGCCATGGTCTTCAACAGTTCGAGCGCCGCGAGTCGCCGCCGGGTCAGGCCGATCGCCCAGAGCGGCGCCAGCTGCGGCAGCCGCGAGTTGGCCAGCGTCAGCAGGCTGGTCAAGAGCGCGATGCCGGCGACACCGAGGGTGAAGGCGTTGAGCGCCGCGGTTACCGAGAAGGTGCGATTGAAGACCCGCCTGGATTCCGTTTTCATCCTGGCCTGGTCGGCGATGTTGCGATCATCGAGACCGAATTTCTCCTGTAGCGCGGTGATCAGCGGTGCGATCTTGTCCGGTGCCACGCGGAGGCCCATCCGCGTCATTGGTGTCTGCGGGAAGTGCCGGGTCAGCGCGGCGAAGTTGACCGCGATCTGGCCCTTGGGGTTGCCGTAATCGGCATAGATGCCAACGATCTCGAGCGGCCAGTTGCCACCGGGGGCGGGTACCTCGATATGATCGCCGATCGACAGCTTCATCCGTCGCGACAGCTGCTCGCTGACGAGGCCGGTGTCGCCGGGCCGCAGCCGAACCCACGCATTCGCAGCGCTTTCGAGCAACGGCCAGTTGTCGCGATAGGTGGCGTGGTCGGGCAGGCCGAGCACCTCGATCGGCGCGCCGCCGAGCTGGGTGTCGGCGCGGCCGCCTGGCAGGATTGCCTCAACCTCGGGCCGGTGGCGCAGCCAGGCCTTGATCTCCTTTGCCTGCTGATCGCTGGCGGCGCTGATGTAAACGTCGGCGGCGAGCCTTCCGTCGAGCCAGACCAGGAAAGTGCGATTAAAACTTTCCACCATGGTGCCGACGCCGACATTGACCGCGAGCGCAAGCAGCAGCGCCATCAGCGCCAGCGACAGTCCCGACAATTGTTGGCGGCTGTCTGCCCAGAACCAGATGCCGACCGGCGCCCGCGCGCTGCGCTGCCCGAAGGCCAGCGCAATCTGCAGGACCATCGGCAGGATCAGCGCCGCGCCGAGCATCAGCGCGGCCAGCACGGCAAATCCCGCGATCAGGGAATCGCCGAACCAGATCAGGCCCGCGGCGACCGCAAAGACCGCGAGTGCCGCCGCGCTCTGGATGATCAGCCAGCGGCGCTGCGCCTGCTGCCAGGCCTGCGGCTGCGCCGTCGCCAGCACCGGCATCCGGATCGCCTTGGCAAGGCTCGCGGCCGCCGCGGCGAGCGCGCCCAGAATGCTGATGGCGATGCCGGCGAACCACCAGACGGGTTTGAGCCAAAGCTGTCCGGGGATCTGCGCGCCATAGAGCCCACGCAGCGATGCCGCGACATCCGGCAGCAAGGCAGCCGCGATGAAGTAGCCGCAGACGAGGCCGATGAGGCCGGCGACCAGCGCCAGCGACACCAGCTCGATCACCAGCACGGTGTTGAGCATCCGCGCCGAGACGCCGCAGGCGCGCAACGTGCGCAGCATCGGCAGCCGCTGCTCGAAGGCGAGGCCGATCGCGGAGTTGACGATGAACAGGCCGACGAAGAACGACAGCAGGCCGAACGCGGTGAGGTTGAGATGGAAGCTGTCGGTGAGGCGTTCGAGGTCGCTCTCGGCGCTCGGCTCGACCAGACGGAGCTTGTCACCCGCCACGCTTTCCAGCGCTGCGTGCGGTGCTGTGGACTTGCCGACGAGCAGGCGCGAGACTTGGCCGGGCATTTTGAGGATGTCCTGCGCAATGCCGATATCGACGATCAGCGCGCCGGGCGCGAGCTCGGCCTGTACGCGCAGCGGCGGCAAGCTCGTGCCGTTGGCCTGTGGCCGCTCGCCTTCCTTGAGGCCGAGATCGCGCAGCGTTTCGCTCGCCACCAGCATTTCGCCCGGCGGCGTGACGAAGGCTTGCAGGCTGCCGCGTCCGACGGCCGGCGCGTTGCCGACCTCGGACGGCAGCGTCACCGGCTCGATGCCGAGCAGGCGGAAGCTGCGTCCGTCGATCTGGACCCGGCCCTCCAGCATCGGCGACACCGGCCAGCCGGCACGGCGCAGATCGACGAACAGTGCTTGCGGGAAGGTCGCGCTGTCCTTGGCGACCAGCATCGCGGTGCGCGATCCGCCGAAGGTCGCGGCGGCGCGGTCATAGGCGATGCGGGCCTGCTGGTTCAGCGCCTGCACGCCGCTCCACAGCGCGGTGGCCGAGATCAGGCCGATCAGCAGTGTTGCGAGCTGCATCGGATGCCGCCGCCAGTGGCTGAGCAGCACCGCAAGAATCCACAGCGCGCGCCTCATGCGACGATCCCGGCATGCAAAGTGACCTGGCGGTCGAGCGTCGCCGCGAGCCGCGCACTGTGCGTGACCATCAGGAAGCCGCAGCCGGTGCGGGTCACGAGATCGCGGGCCAGTGCCAGCACCTCGTCGGCGGTGTCCTCGTCCAGATTGCCGGTCGGCTCGTCGGCGAGCAGCAGCAGCGGCTTTGGCGCCAGCGCGCGGCCGATCGCGACGCGCTGCTGCTGACCGCCGGACAATTGCTCGGGATAGCGCCTGAGCAGGCTTTTCAGGCCGAGGCGCTCGACCAGTTCGTCGTGCCAGGCGGCGTCATGCCGGCCGGCGATGCGCGACTGAAACACGAGATTGTCCGCGACCGTCAGGCTTGGGATCAGGTTGAACTGCTGGAAGACGAGGCCGAGCCGGTCGCGGCGCAATTCGGCGCGGCCGGCGTCGTTGAGGTGGGAGACGACGATGTCGGCGAGCGCGATCTCGCCGCTGTCGGCGGCATCGAGCCCGGCGATCAGATGCAGCAGCGTGCTCTTGCCGCTGCCGGATTCGCCTGATAGCGCCACGCTCTCGCCGGTTGCAACGGCAAGGTCGACGCCGCGCAGCACGGCGACGTCTTCGCCGGCAGAGCGGTAACTCTTGGTCAGGCCGGTGACGCGAAGCACCGCGGCGGTCTGGTCAGATGAAGCGATGGCCGTGCCTCATTGCGGCTTCTGGTATTTCAGGACGAACTCGTCGATCGGCACCGGTGCCTTGAAGACGGGAATGTCCTTGGGGTCCTCCGCATGATGCAGGAAATCGCCCTCGGCCACCAGCTTGAAGCCGGCCGCCTCGATCTCCTGCTTCAAGGTGCTCTCCTCGATCCGGTGCAGCGTCTTGGCGACACTGGTGCCTTCGCCGGCCTTGGCGGAGTGATCCGCGATCACGAGGAAGCCGCCGGGCTTGAGCGCGGCGAACATCTTCCTGTTCATCGCGACGCGGTCGACCGGCAAATAGGTGATGTCGTGATAGAAAAAGAAAAAGGTGATCATGTCGAGGTTCTTGACCTCGGGCGGGATCGGGTCGTCATAGTCCCGCACCACATGGACCACGTTCTTCATCGCCGGCGCCTTGGCGCGGGTGTCGAACTTGTCCTTGACGAAGCGCTCGAGCACGGTCGCGGAATCCTGCGCATAGACCTTGCCCGACGGCGCGACGGTGCGCGCCAACAGTTCGGTGCTGTAGCCGGCGCTTGCCGCCATGTCGAGGATCGTCATGCCGGGCTTGACGCCGGCAAAGGCGAGCATCTTGGCCGGCTGCCGGCGCTGGTCGACCTGGCGATCCGCATCGCTGCGATCGGGTGCGGCGACGATCGCGGCGTAGTCGGGATTGGCGGCGTCTTCCGCGCGAACTTGAGGTACGGCAAGCAGGGCGGCGGATACGAGTGCAATGCAAGCGGCCGCACGTAGGATCGATCTGTTCATGAAATAACCCCGGGCTTTTCGTTGGCCTCGAACATAGCAGTCGGGACATGACAGTTCACCGCTTCACTGGCGCGACCGACGCGATCGTGATCAGGCCGTTGGAAGCGCTCTGGGGCGCGTGACCCCGAGGAAATGCGGTGTTGCGTTGCACGGCGAGGCGTGGCTAGCATCGCCGGACGGGGCCGATTTTACGAAGCCAAAAACGAAAACGACGGGGAGCCGGACATGACGACGCAAGCGACGTCCAAGAGGACGTCAGAGGGGACGCCGAAGGGCGCCTGGCAAATCACCTTCCTTCTATTCCTGTTCATGGTGGTGAACTTTGCCGACAAGATCGTGGTCGGGCTCGCCGGCGTGCCGATCAAGAAGGAAATGGGCCTCACCCAGGAGCAGTTCGGCGATCTCGGTTCGTCATTCTTCCTGCTGTTCTCGATCTCGGCGATCGTGGTCGGCTTCATCGTCAATCGCGTCGCCACCCGCTGGGTGCTGCTGATCCTGGCGGTGATCTGGTCGCTGGCGCAATTTCCGATGGTCGGCACCGTCAGCTTCACGACGCTGGTGATCTGCCGCATCATCCTCGGCGCCGGCGAGGGGCCGGCCTTCTCGGTCGCCGCGCACGCGATCTACAAATGGTTTCCGGACGAGAAGCGCACGCTGCCGACCGCGATCCTGTCGCAGGGCTCCGCATTCGGCGTGATCCTCGCCGTGCCCGCGCTGAACTGGATCATCGTCAATCACAGCTGGCATCACGCCTTCGGCGCGCTCGGCATCGTCGGCCTGATCTGGGCCGTCGCCTGGTTCGCGCTCGGCAAGGAAGGGCCGCTGGTGTCGACGTCTGCCGTGACGGCCGACGAGCCGCGGATTCCTTACCTGAAGCTTTTGACCTCGCGCACCTTCATCGGTTGCGTGGTGGCAACCTTCGGCGCCTATTGGGCGCTGTCGCTTGGGCTCACCTGGTTCACGTCCTTCATCATCGAGGGGCTCGGCTTCTCGCAGCACCAGGCCGGCTTCGTCTCGATCCTGCCCTGGATCTTCGGCGCGACGATCGTGCTGCTGACCGGCTGGATCTCGCAGCTGATGCTGACGCGCGGCTTCACCACCCGCGGCGCGCGCGGCGTGCTCGGCTCGGTGCCGCTGATCGTGGGCGGCGCCATTCTCGCGATGCTGCCCTATGCGCCGCCCGGCGGGATCATGATCGCGCTGCTGGTGATCGGCTCGGGCCTGTGCGGTTCGATCTATGTGGTGTGCCCGCCGATGCTCGGCGAATTCACGCCGGTGTCGCAGCGCGGCGCGATCATCGCGATCTACGGCGCGCTGTACACGATCTCGGGCATTCTGGCGCCGATGGTGATGGGCAATGTGATCCAGCACGCGGCCACGCCGATGGCCGGCTACATGTCCGGCTTCAGCATCAACGCGGCGATCATGGCCGGCTCCGGCCTGCTCGGCTTGTTGCTGCTGTGGCCGAACAGCGAGCGCGCGCGGCTGACCGGTAAGGCGCAGCAGGCAGGCACGATCAAAGGCGCGATGTCGCCGACGTAAGCGGGCGCGTGACCTTCCACCCTCCTCTGGATGGTCCCTCCAGAGGAGGGTGAGGCGGTGGCCGCAGTTCGCATCAATATCGAGCTCTCTGTAGCCCGGATGAAGCGCAGCGAAATCCGGGGTAACTCTATCCGCGGATGGGCCTACCCCGGATTGCGCTTCACTGCATCCGGGCTACGCGCTGATCGCTGCGTCTCTCAATTCATCCCCCGCGCGCCGCGCACCAGTCTGCCCGGGCGTGCGCCGGTGGCCTTGCCCTCGCGCTGGGTCACGATGCCCGACACGATGGTGGCGTCATAGCCGTCGACCTGCTGCAAGAGGCGGCGGCCGCCGACCGGCAGGTCGTAATGCACCTTCGGCGGATGCAGGTGCAGCCGGTCGTAATCGATCACGTTGACGTCGGCCTTGAAGCCCGGAGCGATCACGCCGCGATCGTGCAGACCGACCGACAGCGCGGTCTTGCGCGACTGCGCCGCGACCACGAACGGAATCGAGAGCTTCTCGCCGCGGCTGCGGTCGCGCGTCCAGTGCGTCAAGAGATAGGTCGGGAAGCTGGCATCGCAGATGATGCCGCAATGCGCGCCGCCGTCGGACAGGCCCGGCACGGCGCTCGGCTCGCGCAGCATCTCATGCACGGCGTCGAGATTGCCGTCGGCGTAATTCAGGAACGGCACATAGAGCATGCCGCGGCCCTCGTCGGTCAGCATCGCGTCATAGGCGAGCTCTTCCGGCTGCCGGCCCTGGCGCCGCGCCTGCGGGCCGAGCGCGTTCTCCGGCGGCTGCTCATAGTCCGGCGGATTGCCCAGGAGGTACATCTTGTCGTAGTTCGGCCGGAAGAACAGCGGATCGTCGGTCGCCGTTGCGCTCTCGCTCAGGATCGCCGCGCGCACCTCGGGCCGGCGCAGCTGCGCGAGCCGCTCGGCCAGCGGCAATTTGGCGATCTCGCGATAGCTCGGATGGGTCTGGAACGGGTTGCGCGACAATTCGAGCCCGAGCAGCAGCCCGACCGGCCGCGCCGCGATCTGGGTCGTGATCGACAGGCCGCGGGCGGCGGCTTCATTGATGGTGTCCATGGTCTGCCGCCAGCGTCGCGGCGCCTTGTCGGCCTGGGCGACCGAGAACGAGATCGGGCACCTTGTGTTCTCGGCGACCCGCAGCATCATCGGCAGGTCTTCGTGCACGGTGCTCTGGTCGAGCACGAATTGCAGCACGCTGCGGCCAACGCCGTGCATCGCGCCGGCGATCGCGGTCAGTTCATCTTCGCCGGCTTTCAGCGTCGGCGTGTAGTCGCCGGTCGAGGTGCGGTGATTGAGCGTGCGCGAGGTCGAGAAGCCCAGCGCGCCCGCACGCACGGCGTCGCCGGCGAGCGCTGCCATCGCCTTGTTGTCCTCGGCCGTTGCGGGATCGCGGCGCGCACCGCGCTCGCCCATCACATAGACCCGCAGCGCGGCATGCGGCAGCTGTGCGCCGATGTCCATGTCGAAATTGCGATTCGACAGCCACTCCATGTAGTCGGGGAAGCTCTCCCACCCCAGGGAATGCCGGCGGAGAGCACCGGCTCCGGAATGTCCTCGACGCCTTCCATCAGCTGGATCAGCCTGGTGTGGTCGCTCGGCCGGCACGGCGCGAAGCCGACGCCGCAATTGCCCATGATCGCCGTGGTGACGCCGTTCTGCGACGACGGCGTGATGTCATGGCTCCAGGTCACCTGGCCGTCGTAATGGGTGTGGACGTCGACGAAGCCGGGCGCCACCAGTTTGCCGCGGGCGTCGATCTCTTCCTTGCCCTTTGCCGAGACCTTGCCGACGTCGGTGATCTTGCCGCCTGTGATCGCAACATCGGCTTCATAGAGGTCGCCGCCCTTGCCGTCAGCGATGGTGCCGCCGCGGATCACGAGGTCTGGGGTCGAGGTCATGGCATTTCATCCCGAGGCTGTTTTTTGGTTGACGGCATCATGGGTCAGCCCCTGATGCTGTCAACCAGCGCCGATGAAGCTCTGGGATGCGCTGATGCTGATTTGCCAGCTGGGATCGAACGTTGCCGCCCGGCGGAAATTTGTTCCGCCGGGCAAATCGCCGCGAACCTAGCGCGCGCCGAAGAACGCTGTCTTCTGGGTCTCTTCGGCCTGCAGCCTGGCGCGGACGCGCATCAGGTCCTTCCAGCCGATATAGCCGACGAGGCGCTGGTCCTCGCGCGAGATCACAGGCAGATGCGAGACGTTGACCTGCATCAGGCGGTCGGCGAGCCGGTCGAGATATTCGTCGGGATAGGCGACGGTGATCTTGCTGCCGGCCAGCAGCTGCCTGAGCGTCGCGGTGCGATGCTTGCCGGCGCGGCGCCAGCGCAGCACGGAGGGCGGGTCGATCACGCCGAGCACGTGATGGCTGGCGTCGACGACGGGAAAGCTCGGGTGCCCGGTCTTCGGGTTGGTCAGGAAGGCGGCCGCGCCGTGCAGCGTCATGGTGTCGGCGACGGTCTCGACCGCCTTGGTCATGACGTCGCGCACGCGGGTCAGCGCGAACGGATCGACGCGGTACTCGCGCACCAGATGATGGCCGCGCCGCGCCACCTTCTCGGTCAGGATCGAGCGCCGCATCAGCAGCACGGTGACGCCATGCGCGGTGCCGCAGGCCGCGATCAGCGGCAGCAGCACATGGGTGTTGCCGGTGAGCTCCACGGCGAAGAAGGTCGCGGTCAGCGGCGAGCGCATCGTGCCGCCCATCGTCGCCGCCATCGCCAGCAGTGCCCAGAAGCCGGGGCTCGCCGCCGGCAGATAGCCGCTCAGCGCCGTTCCCATCGCACCGCCCATGATGAGCAGCGGCGCCAGCACGCCGCCCGACGTGCCCGAGCCGAGCGCGACCGACCAGATGACCGCTTTCACCACGAGCAGCAGCAGCGCGGCCTTCAGCACCACGTCGCCGCTCAGCATCGACGCGAGGTTGTCATAGCCGACGCCGAGCGCCTGCGGCTCGATCAGCCCGCCGAGGCCGACGACCAGGCCGCCGATCAGCGGCCACCACATCCAGTGGATCGGCAGCTTGAGAAAGATGTCCTCGCAGCCATAGACCAGCTGGGTGAGCACGCCCGACAGCAGCCCGGAGAGGATTCCGATCAGCATCCAAGCGCCGAGCTGCAGCACCGAGATGTCGACGCCGCCGGTGAACGGGAATAGCGGCGCGGGCATGTGCAGGAAGGTGCGCCCGACTGCCGCCGCCACGGCAGCGACGGTGACGGGAATGAAGCTGCGCGGCGTCCATTCGAACAGCAACAGTTCGACCGCGAGCATGATCGCGGCGATCGGCGTGCCGAACACGGTGGTCATGCCGGCGGCGGCGCCCGCCACCAGCAGGGTCTTGCGCTCGTTGTCGCTGACCGGGAGCATCTGGGCGATCAGCGAGCCGATCGCGCCGCCCGTCATGATGATCGGGCCCTCGGCGCCGAACGGGCCGCCGGTGCCGATCGACACCGCCGACGACAAGGGCTTCAGGATCGCCACCTTGGGGTCGAGCCGGGAACGGCCGAGCAGGATGGCCTCGATGGCTTCCGGAATGCCGTGCCCGCGGATCTTCTCGCTGCCGAAGCGCGCCATCAGCCCGATGATCAGCGAGCCTGCGACCGGCACCAGCACGGTCCAGAGCCCGAGCGGCGAATCCTGCAATTTCAGGTCGGCGAAGCTGAACTGGCCGAAATAGGCGATGTTGGTGGCAAGCTTGATCAGCTGCAGCAATCCCGCACCGGCCAGCACGCCGGCGGCGGAGACGAACACGGCGATCGCCGAGATCACCACGACGCGGGGATCGGTCGTGAAGTCGCTCAGGAGGTGGCTGGCCTTGTCGCCAATCTTGGCGGAGGCGCTCGATTTGGTGGAAATGACGCTCATTGGTGGCGTAAGGCTCGGGTGAAGTGGACGCGGCGTCATATCGCATTGCGATATAATTACAAGCGGGAGACATCGAATGGCAGCGTTGAAAGGACCGTCGAAATCGCCGCGGCAGGACCCAAAGCGGGTTCCCAGCCAGGCCGATTACGAGACGCTGTCGCAATTTCGCTATCTGATCCGCCGTTTTCTTGAGTTCAGCCAGGATGCCGCGAAGGCCGCGGGCCTGACGCCGCGGCAGCATCAGGCCTTGCTGGCGATCAGGGGCTATCCGGGCGGCGGCCCGGTTGCGGTCGGCGATCTGGCCGAACGGCTGCGGCTTCGTCACCACACCACGGTCGAACTGGTCGACCGGCTGTCCGAGGCCGGGCTGGTCGAGCGTGTGCTCGATCCCGCCGACCAGCGGCGGGTGCTGCTGAAATTAACCGGCCTTGCGGCCGATCATCTCGCCGAATTGTCAGCGGTCCATCTCGATGAACTGTCGCGGATCGAGCCGCTCCTGAAGCAGGTGCTGTCGCGACGGTCGGAATGACCGCGCCCCATGCACGACGTTTCGCGCGTCAGGCGCGCGGGCTGGCCGTCTCGGCCTGATACGCAGAGGCCTGCGGCTTGCGCTCGGTGACCAGGGCAAGCAGCACGGTCAGCACCATGAACACGACGGAGGCGCCGAACACCCAGTGCGGCATGTGCTGGTCCATGATCCAGCCGAACAGCAGCGGGCTCACGATGCCGCCGAAGTTGAAGCCGGTGGAGACGATGCCGAAGGCGCGGCCGGCGGCGCCGGGCGGGGCCGCGTTGCGCACCATCATGTCGCGGGACGGCGCAATCACGCCGCCGAGGAATCCGGCGAGCCCCATCGCCAGCGTGAGCGCCACGGGCGGCAGGTTGAGCAGCGCAATCAGCAGCACGAGGGCGGCATTGACCGCAAAGCAGGCCGCGGCGACCTGGCTGTGGCGGTGGGTCCAGTCGGCGAGATAGCCGCCGGCGAGCACGCCGGCCGCGCTGGCGCCGAGGAATGCGGTGAGCGCGATATTGGCCGTCGAGAACGACGCGCCGTAGCCGCCCATCAGTGCGACCACGCCGAAATTGTTGATGCCCGAGGTCGACAGGCTGAGCAGCGTGAAGAAGGCTGTCAGCACCATCAGCGCCGGCGTGATCACGCTCGCCTTCGGTGCTGTGTCGTCCTTTGTCTTGTTCTTGTTGGCGCCGGCATCGGGAATGCCGAGCACGATCAGGAACAGCGCCACCAGTGGACCGACCGCACCGGCGACGATCAGCGCGCCGAGGCCGCCGATCGAGGCGACGAGTGCCGCCATGATCGCGGGCGCCACCGCGCCGCCGAGGAAGCCGGCAAAGGTGTGGATCGAGAAGGCGCGGCCCATCCGCGCCTCGTCCATATGAGCCGAGAGGATTGCATAATCGGCCGGATGATAGACGCTGTTCGCAAGGCCAAGCAGCACCGCGCAGATGATCAGCGACGTATAGCTGAGATGCAGGCCGAGCCCGATCAGCGCGCAACCGCCGACGGTCAGTCCGATCAAGAGGATCTTGCGCGCACCGATATGGTCGGCGAGGTAGCCGATCGGCGCCTGGGTCAGCCCGGAGACCACCGCGAACACCGTCAGCGCGAGGCCGAGCTCGACATAGCCGACGCCGAGCTGCTGCTTCAGGAACGGGAACAGCATCGGCAGCACGAAGATATGGAAATGGCTGACCCAATGGGCGACCGAAATCCCCGTCAGCGTGCGCAGCGCGCTGTCGGCCTTCGCTTGCTGCGGTGCGGCCAGAACGTCGACCATGTCGTCGAAAACCCCAGTTCCATAGCGTTTTCAAGCGAAGTTAGTACCGGTTCGCGTGAAGAAAACGCGTCAAACAAAATGCCCGGCAGGGCCCGCCGAAAATAGAGATTGGCCGCTAATTGTCCATGAACGCGGGCGCATGGCTGCCCCCGGCGCGGGCGTGCCGGATCGACACATGCGGCATTAAATGCGGCGACAAAGCGCGGCGGCACGGCGATGATCGGCCATGATCGACCCCAAAAAGCAGCTCCGCGTGCTGGTGTCGGAGGGCTCCAGCACCTCCGGCCGCGAGGCGATCACGATCCTCGGACTGGCCGGCCATCACGTCGAGGTTTGCGACCCCTCGCGCTGGTGCCTGGCGCGCTACTCCCGCTTCGTCCGTAAATACCACCATTGTCCGCCGCTGCGCTCAGATCCAGCCGGATTCCTGCGCTTCGTCGAGCGCCTGTTGGCGTCGCGACATTTCGATGTGCTGCTGCCGACCCATGAGCAGGGATTTCTGTTCGCCCGCGCCGCGGCGGGGCTGGCATCACGTACCGGCCTGGCGCTGCCGGATTTCGCCAGCTATCGCGCCGTGCACAGCAAGGCCGGCTTCAGCCGTCTGCTCGACCGGCTCGGTCTGCCGCAGCCGACGACCCGGATCGTGAGCTCGGCCGAGGAGCTGCGCGAGGCGGTGCGGTTTCCATCCGTGGTCAAGACGTCGGTCGGCACCGCCAGCCGCGGCGTCTGGTTCGTGCGCGATACCGGCGATCTCAATCGCGCGCTCTACGACCTCGAGTCCGCGGACGATTTTGCCGGCGAGGTGCTGGCGCAGGATCTGATCACCGGCACGGTCGAGAAGGCGCAGTCGGTGTTCTGCCACGGCACGCTTGTCGGCTTCCATGCCTACCGCCAGATTGCGGCCGGTGTCGGCGGCGGCGAGGCGATCAAGGAGAGCGTGAGCAGGCCGGCGATCCGCGCCGGCCTCGAGACCATCGGCGCGCATCTTCGTTGGCACGGTGCGCTCTCGGTCGACGTCATCATGCCGCTCGACAGCGCAACGCCGCTGTTGATCGACTGCAACCCCCGGCTGGTCGAGCCGATGAACGCCTTTCAGTCGGGCGTCGATCTGGTCGATTTGCTGCTGCGCGTCTCGCGCGGCGAGACCCCGGCGCCGCTGGCCGAGGGGCGCGTCGGGGTGCGGACGCATCTGGCGATGCAGGCGCTGCTCGGCAGTGCATCGCGCGATGGCACGCGGCGTGACCTGATCCGGGAATGCGGCCGCATCGCCACGGGCGAAGGGCACTATCGGGGAAGCAGCGAAGAGCTGACGCCGGTGCGGCTCGATTGGCTCAGTGCCGTGCCGCTGGCGATGACCACGGCGCTGCTGCTGGCATCGCCGCAGATCGCCTCATCGCTGGCGCGCGGTGGTTTTGGCGCCCATCTGCTCGATCGCGGCAGCATCAAGGCGATCGAAAATGGTGATTTTCAATAGTATCCTTCAGTGCGAATTCACTGCACGATCTTGTCTGCACGCTTCAATAGCTCGGGTGGGATCTCGACGCCCACGGCCCGGGCCGCCTGGAGATTGAATATCAGCTCTCGCCTGGTGACGACACCGACCGGCAGGTCGCCCGGCTTCGCGCCCTTGAAAATCTTGTCGGCGAACGTCGCAAACTCGCGCCATGTATCGGCGACGTTGGCGCCATAGGTGATCACCCCGCCCGCGTCCGCCTGGCCGCCGGGAAACATTGCCGGCAAGCGGTTCTTCACGGCCAGTTCACCGACTCGCTTTCGATTGCTGAAGGGCACCGGCACTTCCAGGACCAGCAGCGCCTCCGCGCGTTCCTTTGCCATCCCGGCAATTGCGGCCTCCAGATCGTCCGCACTCTTGACCTTCACGATTTGCGGCTCCAACCCCAAGGCCTTGGCTGCTGCCTCGTTGGCACGGTCAATCGGAGCGAGCCCGCGTTCATCGGCGCCGGGGATCGTTTGATCGCTGAGAATCGCAACGCGCGTGATTCCGGGCAATGTCTCCTTCAGAATTTTGAATTGCTTGCTGGCCTGCTGCGGATCGAGGTTGGTGAGGCCCGTGATGTTGCCTCCCGGTTTTTCCATCGAGGCGACAAGCTTCAATGCAACCGGATCGGTCACGATCGCAAAGATCACCGGAATCGTCGACGTCGCCTTCTGCGACGCCACCGACGCCGGGCCGCCGAGTGCGAGAATGACATCCACATTTGCGCCGACCAGCTCCGAGGCGAGGCCCGGAAGGCGCTCGAGCTTCGACTCGGCAAATCGCGGTTCGATGACGATGTCGCGTCCTTCGAGATAGCCGCGGTCGGCGAAGTCGCTCAGAAGGTTTTTCTTGATGGAGTCGAAGAGCGGCGACGGGCTGCCGTTGACCAGGATTCCTACTTTCCTGGGGGCTTGTTGCGCATTGGACGGTTCGCACGTCGACGCGATCATGCAGAAGACCGTGAGCACCGCCTTCGCAAACCTCATGGCACCGCCCCCCGGCAAGGACCCAGCGTCCATGCGGAGCCTAGCACGGCAACCAATCCGGAAGGGGGGCCAGCCCATGACCCCGCTGCGACCTAATGTCTGCTTGGCGACGATGAGCCGGGCTCGGTAGCTCGCAAGCTACGAGGCCGCCGCCCGCGACCCGGCGCGCAACTGCGCCCGGGACATTTGGATGGACATCTGCCGCGCCTCACAATGGCTCGTCATCATTGCCGTAGCGGTCGAGCTTCGGCGTGGCGATGTCGCCGTCCTCGTAATAGTCATCGTCCTGCAGCGCTGCGGGCGGCGGAGGCTTCTTCGACTTATCGTCGGTCTTGTCTCTGGTCTTGGCGCCGTCCTTGCTCGTCTTTCCGGCCTTGGCCATGCGTTTCCCCTGCACGGGTCAAATCAGCTGGCGGAATTCTACTCCAGTTTGCGGACGCTTGTAACGTGATGAGACGGTACGGCGGGGTCACATCCCGCCGTACCGGACAGCTCTAGAACGTCGCGCCGGCCTTTACCATGTAGGTCCGGCCGGGCAGCGGATAGGCCGAGAAGCGGCCCTCCGTGAACGTGCTCGCGATGGCGTAGTCGTAATAGAGCGCGTTGAACAGGTTGTTCACGCTCAGCGACCAGAAGAAGCGGTCATACTGCCCGCTCAGCTTGATATCGGCGGTGGCGTTGCCGGGAATCCGGCTCTGGGTGTTGGCCTGGTCGTTGTCCATGATGCGCGAGCTCCAGGCCCGCACCGTGGCGTCGAACACCAGATAGTTCTGCCAGATATTCCAGGTGACGCCGAGATTGCCGGTGTAGCGCGACACCAGCGGCACGTCGTTGCCGGCCCAGATGCCTTCGCGGAACACCGCACGGGTGATCGCCATGCCGCCGCGCAGGGTGACGCTGTCGCTGACCTTGAGCGCAGCGCTGGTCTCCGAGCCATAGCGGCGGGTGGGGTCGAGGTTGGTGTTGAAGAACAGCACCGGGTTGAAATGGATCTCGTTGTCGAGATCCATCAGATAGACGCTGGTCTGGACCTGGAAGCGGTTGGTCCTGACGCGAAAGCCGCCCTCGACATCCTGCGAGGTCTGGGTCTTGAGCTGGAAGGTCTGCGGGATCGGGGCGAAGGTCAGCGGGTCGAATGACGGACCCGACGCGACGCGTTCGTCGACATCAGGCGTGCGGAATGCGCGTGCCGCGCGGCCGAACACCGAGAAGGTGTCGGTCAGGCGATGCTCGACACCGACATGCAGCGCGTATTGCGTCTCGTTGCTGTCGAGCGGTGCCGCCTGCGCGTCGAACGCGAACGGCGCGTTCGGGTCGTAGCGATCGCGCGCCGAGACGCTGGTGTTCTGCACGCGCGCGCCGTAGGAGAAGTCGGTCGTCGGCAGCACACCGATCGTGTGCTGCCAGTAGCCGGCCACGGACTGCTGCTCGATATTGTAGACGTGGAACGGGTCGACGCCCTGATAGGCGCCGCGCGCCTCGCGGAAGGTCGAATCGTAATAGTCGATGCCGGTCAGGATCGTCGACTGCATCCCCAGCATCACATTCTTGACGCTGAGCCGCGGCGTGAGCGACCAGGTCTGCAGCGCAGCGTCATTGTATGTCGAAGCGAAGCTGATGGTCGGTACCTTGCCGAAGAAGCCGCTCTGCGTCTCGCGCTGCCGCCAGCCGCCGTCGACGATCAGGTCGACGCCGTTGATCAGCGTCTTGGTGAAGCCGGTGGTGACGCTGGCGGTTTGCTGGTTGGCATAGTCGAAGGGCGTCGCGGCGCCGCGGCGATCGGTGAGCAGCTCGTTGACGCCGATCGACGGATCGACCAGCCGTCCGCCGGGCAGGCCGAGCCTCTGGTCGCTGCCGGTGACGGTGAGGAAGGCGGTGAGATCAGGCGTGGTGTAGTTGATGTTGCCGACCGCGTTGCGCTGGTCGAGCGCATTGTTGACGCGGTAGCCGTCGGACTTGATGCCGTTGCCGTAGAACGAGGTGGACCACGGTCCGGAATTGAGCGCCGCGGAGACCGCGGCCATGCGGGTGTTGAACGAGCCAATTCCGGCCTCGGCCCGCATCGTCGTCGGCGGGCCACCGACGCCGGTCTTGGTGATGATGTTGACCACGCCGCCCACGGCGTTGTCGCCGTAGAGCACGGCGCCGCTGTTGCCGCGCGTGATCTCGATGCGCTCGATGGAATCGAGCGGGATCGTGGTGAGGTCGAAGCCGGCCTTGTCGACGTCGTTAAGGCGGCGGCCGTTGAGCAGGAACAGCGTGTTGTCGGTTGCGAATGCGCCGAAGCCGCGCAGGTCGACCGAGGTCTTGGCGCCATTCGGCCCGCCATAGGGCGTTTGCAGCTGCACGCCCGGCACCTGCGCAAGAATCTCCGGCAGCGACTGCACCGGCGAATGCGCGATGTCGTCGGCGGTGATCACGGCCGAGGAGGAGCCGACAATGCCGGCGAACTGGCGGCCGCCGCCGGTGCCACCCGTTCCGGTGGCCACGCCGGTCGCTGTCGTGCCCGATCCGCTGCCGCTGCCCGTATTGTTACTCTGCGTGGTGCCCGGCGCCGGGCGGCGCGGCGCCGGCGCTTCGTCAGCGGCCGGCCTGGCGCGCGTGACGTTCTGGTCGCCCGGCTTGGTGACTTCGATCGCCGGCAGCTGATCGGGAGCGGGCGCCTGCTGCGCCCGCGCGGCGGGGACAAGGATTGCCGGCGCGATCATCGTCGACGCGAGCAGAAGCGCGCGGTGCCGCCGATCGAAAGGAACGGAGAACATAAGCGAGGCCTCGGCAACGTCAGTGGCACGTCACCGCGAACCAGTCTCACCATCGTGCTCACGGCATCAGGTGAAGCTCATGCCTGTACTCCCCGACCGGCATCCTCGCGTGTGACCACGGCTGACGGCAGGTCTCCTGGCTCGCGGGTCGTTACCCTTCGTCGCCTTCCCAGGACCGAGATTCCCAGTGGCCTGTGACGAAGGATTCACCGCATACAGTTGCGGGGGCAGCCGCGGCGTTGGGGAAGTTTCCCCGTACCGCATTCCCTTTTCATCTCATGAAAGAACCGTCATGGTCATCTAGGGTTCGGCCGGGCAGCAAAGTCAATCCGGCGGAAGTCGGGCGGCGGCCGGGCGACCACGGTTTTTGTCGAGTGTCGCTTGTCTGCCACGGCGATCGCTGTAAGAGCATGGATCCGATGAGCGTGCAGGATTTTGCCTTGGCGGCCGAGGTCGCGGCGCGACGCCGGTGGGGCGCCACCGCGGCGCTGCTCGCGCTCGTGGTCCTGCTGCTGCTGATCTCGCTCGGCATCGGGCCGGTGCGGCTGTCGCCGCCTGCGGTGATCGAGGCGCTGTTCGGCGGCGGCAGCGATCTGGCGCAGGTGATCGTGCGCGAGATCCGCCTGCCGCGCACCATCCTGGCATTCGCGATCGGCGGTATTCTCGGGCTGTCAGGTGCTGCGCTGCAAGGGCTACTGCGCAATCCGCTGGCCTCACCGTCGCTGTTCGGCGCGCCGCAATCGGCGGCCTTCGGCGCGGTGCTGGTGATTGCGCTGGGCCTCGCCGATGTGCGCTCCTACGCGCTGCCGGTGGTGGCGATCATCGCCGCCTTCGGCTCCGTGTTCGCGCTGCTTGCGATCGCCGGCCGCAATGCCGGGCTCTTGATCTTGATCCTTGCGGGGCTCGCGATCTCGAGCTTTGCCGGAGCGGCGACGGCGCTGGTGATGAACCTCTCGAGCAATCCGTTCGTGGTGCTGGAGATCGCGTTCTGGCTGCTCGGCTCGCTGGAGGACCGCAGCTTCCAGCACGTGGCGCTGGCGCTGCCTTTCATCATCGCGGGTGCCGCCATCCTGCTCAGCCAGGCGAGCGCCTTCCGCGCGCTGACGCTTGGCGAGGAGGCGGCGCAGAGCCTCGGCGTCGATGTCGGACGGTTGCGGCTCTTCGTCATCACGGGCGTGGCGCTCGGCGTCGGCGGCGCGGTCGCGGTCACCGGCACGATCGGTTTCATCGGCCTCGTCGCGCCGCATCTGATGCGTCCGCTGATCGGTCACGATCCGGCGCGGCTCTTGGTGCCGAGCGCGCTCACCGGCTCGGCGCTGCTGCTCGCCGCCGATATCGCGGTACGCATCATCCCCTCGACATCGGACATCAAGGTCGGCGTGCTGACCTCGATCATCGGCGTGCCGTTCTTCCTTTACCTCATCATGCGCGAACGCCGCGCGCTCGGCGGAGGCGTGGCATGACGCTGCTCTCCGCCGCCGCGCTCAATGCCTCGCTCGGCAGCCGCAAGGTGCTGCACGATGTCTCGCTGTCGCTGCCATCGGGCCATCTGGTCGCGCTGGTCGGGCCGAACGGCGCCGGCAAGACCACGCTGCTGCGTGCACTGGCCGGGCTGATTCCCTCCAACGGCGAGATCCGGATCGGCGGCGATCCGCTGGCGTCGCTGCCGCTGCGCGAGCGTGCGAAGCGCTTTGCCTATCTGCCGCAGGGGCACATGATGCACTGGCCGCTGCCGGCGCGCGACATTGTCGCGCTCGGCCGCTATCCGCACGGCGCGACCGATCCGGCGCGGCTGTCGCCGACGGATATGGAGGCGGTGCTGCGGGCGATGCAGGCGGTCGACGTCACTGAATTCAGCGATCGTCGCGTCACCGAACTCTCCGGCGGCGAGCGCAGCCGCGTCGCGCTGGCCCGGGTGCTCGCGGTGGAGGCGCCGGTGATCCTCGCCGACGAGCCGACCGCTTCGCTCGATCCGCGCCACCAGATCGACGTGATGCAGAAGCTGCGCAATGTCGCCGACACCGGCGTGCTGGTGATCGTGGTGACGCACGATCTCGGGCTCGCGGCGCGCTTTGCCGATCATGTGCTGGTGCTCGCGGAGGGGCGGCTGGCCGCACAGGGCGCGCCTGCTGAGGCATTGTCGGAAGCGGTCCTCGCCAGCGTGTTTCGGGTCAGCGCCTACCGTGCCGAATTTCAGCGCGAAGCCGTCATCGTGCCGTGGGCGGACGTCTGATGTGGCCGCTGCCTCACCACGAGCCCAGTTCACCTCTCCCGCTTGCGGGGGAGGTCGCTGCGCTCGAAGAGCGCAGCGGGTGGGGGCTCTCTCCACGATATGACTCTGTCTCTTATACACATCTGACGCTGCCGACGACCATGG
>NZ_JAQOSR010000007.1:0-98723 GCF_046718885.1 Bradyrhizobium sp. UFLA01-814
GGCCGGCAGCGAACTTGTCGCCGCCGGGATCTGCAAATGACGGCCTGACTGGCGATGAACGTCGATCGACTTGGGCCTGTCCGTCAACGCGAAGCGAAGCACCTTCGCCTCCCCAACGGCGCGCGGCTGGCGCTTTGGGTTTGCCCGAATATTGAACACTACGAGTTTCTACCTGACCCCGTGGGAGCACGAGATCCGTGGCCGCGAACACCCCACCCCGACATCCTTGGCTACAGTCTTCGCGACTATGGAAATCGTGTCGGTCTTTGGCGAATGCTCGAAGTGCTAGACGAGCATCACGTGCCATGTACGGCATCGCTGAACGCGGCTGTCTTTGCACATTATCCAGAGATTCTCGATGCGTGTGAAAGACGACACTGGGATTACATGCTTCACGGTGTATACAACACTCAATACCTGTGGAATCTGAGTGAGCAAGAGGAGCAGAACGCAATTTATCAATCGTTGCGCCTCTTTGAGAACTACACCGGACGGCGGCCAGCTGGCTGGTTTTCTCCATCCGTCTCACACACTTTAAGAACGCCTGATCTGGTAGCGGAGGCCGGCTTTCAGTACTACTGCGACTTCTACCATGATGACCAACCGACGCCGATAACGGTGCGCAATGGCACTCTGGTGTCATTGCCGTATCAGATGGATTTGAATGACGCGGTTTTGTTCGTTCGTTCTTGCGAGGGAGAGGATTTCCTTCGCGTAGCCCGGGACATGTTCGATACCCTCTATGAAGAAGGTGCTGAGACCTGCCGAGTCATGAACATGGCCATTCACCCGTATATTAGCGGTCGGCCTCAGCGAATACGATTCCTCGATAAGGCACTCGACTACATTCTGTCGCACTCGGGCGTGTGGCTTGCTACCGGCGCCGAGCTAGCCGGCTGGTATCGCGACAGCTTGCTGCATCATGGCGATTCAGGAGAACGAAATGCCGACCAGACCTGAACGAGGAATGGATCACGACCTATATAGCTTCACTCCAATAAGTACTCGAGGGCATATTCAGGCGCAGGGCGCCCGTAAGGTATATTTCTATATTCTCCTTTACCTGGAATACTGGGCCATTGAACGTGCTCCTGACGTTTATTCCGATCCTCGTTTTGCAACTGAGTATGGATCTTATTTTCCAGAATTCAGAACTTGGTCCTACCGAGAATACGGCAATCGCGTCGGGATCTATCGCATCCTCAAGCTTTTCGATCAGGCCGACATAAAGCCGGCGGTTCCGATCAACGCACTTATTCCACGGGTTCATCCGGAGCTCATTGACCAGATCAAAAAGCGTGGTTGGGAAATCATCGCCCATGGACTGAGTGCGAACAGAATGATCACGAGCCAAATGGAAACTGAGGAAGAGCGGAGTGAGATTTTCACATCCAGAGACCTGCTAACGGCGGCGTTTGGGTATCGGCCTCGGGGATGGCTTGGACAAGACTTCGGGGGAACGAATAAAACAAGCGCGATCCTGGCCGAGGCAGGATTCACCTATACGCTGGATTGGGCCAACGATGAATTGCCATACCGACAATCCGGCAGCAACGGCTTGTATGCCGTTCCCGCATTTCCGGATTTTGATGATGTCGAGGCGCTCTGGCTGAGGCGGGTACCCTTGGCGCGGTTCACGAGTCTCATCTCCGAAGCCGTGAATAGGCTTGAGCATGAACAGGCTTGGGGTAGGGTTCTTGGCCTTGGTGTTCATCCCTGGGTGTTCGGGGCGTCTCACCGGATCAAGTATTTGAGTGCCATCCTGGACTCTCTCAAAGCAAACCCGAAGGTCGAGATCGTTACGCCGGGCAACGTAGTCGATCACCTTGACGAACGGACGATTAACTCAGGATGCTTCAAGACAGTTGCGGACTTCTAATGCAGAGGGACATCAGCTTCAAAACGCGAGATCGTGTAGAGCTCCGAGGTTGGCTCTTTACTCCGGATCCGAGCGCACCCCGGCTTCCGACCATCGTTATGACGCACGGATTGACGGTCCAGATCGAGCATGGACTGTCGCAATTCGCCGAGTATTTGGCCGAGAGAGGGTTCGCCGTTCTGGTGTACGATCATCGCGGTTGGGGGCGAAGTGATGGCGAGCCGCGCCGTGAGGCTGATCCGTTTCGTCAGATGCATGACACTCGAGACGCCATCACGTTCGCGACAATGCTGTCGGAGATCGATCCCGAGCGCATTGGCTTGTGGGGAACAAGTTACTCTGGCGGAACAGCACTGATGGTGGCAGCGGTCGATCGCAGGGTGCGATGCGTCGTAGCAGTCGGACCGCTGATCAGCGGATCTGCCATGGCGAAACATCATGTCGCATCCGCCGATTGGAATCGGTATCGAACGGAATTTGAAGACGCCCGCCGTCGAGAACTGTCCGGGGGGGACATACAATATCGAGTTCATACAACCGTGCAGGAGACGATCGACTGGTATAAGGACGTCGATTTGGATGGCACCTGGAAGAATGAGATCTCCGTCATCTCTCACGACATGATGATGGAGTTCGAACCCGGCGACTACGTTTCTCGCATATCGCCGACCCCACTATTGATGATCGTTGCAGATGAAGACACCCGTTGCCTGACCGATCTCCAGCTCGACGCCTACAACCGAGCCCGCGAACCAAAACACCTCGTGCTCATTCACGGAGGGCACTATGAAGCCTATGTGCGTCAACTCCCAACTGTCAGCAAGGCGACCTACGACTGGTTCAGCAAACATCTAACAAAGCAACCTGATCCTGCCGTCCTATGACCCTGTCGATTGGCATTCGACAGACTGCTCCGCAGTGAGCGACAGCATGTGCTTTTCGGCAAACGTCGGCCCAAGAGGCCGCTGTAGGAGCCACTGCCCATGATCGTCATGGATTAGTGAGAAAGCGTTCTGACCGGAAACACTATGCCGGAGCCCGAGGATGTGGATTCGTCGCCTTCGCACTCTGCTTCGTCGGGGACGCGATGGCGGGACTGGACAAATTCTGGCTTGAAAAACGGAAACGTTCCGTGTCGGTAATCAGGACTATGGATTCCGTTCAAGAGGCGTCGCAAAAGATCGGAGCATCGAATGAAGGTCGCTTCGGTTGGCTCAGACCCGACGAAGAAGTGGCCGAGCTTGGCAAGCGCTTATTTGCGGCGGGTTCGCGATCAGCCATAGAGATCGGCTGTGGAGCCGGTCGTCACGCGCTCGCATTGGCAGAAATAGGTTTTGCAGTTTCGGCTATAGATCTTTCGGAACTTGCGCTGAACCAGCTAAGAAAAGAGGCTAAGGCAAGAGGGCTCGAAATCGACGTCACCTCGGCGGCCATGACAGCGTTGCCCTACCCAGATGACTGTTTCGACTACACGCTAGCGTACCACGTCTTCTGGCATGGGGACGGTGATATCGTGAGAGCGGCAATAGCGGAAGTCCGCCGGGTCCTGAGAAAAGGTGGCATTCTTCAAGCCATCATGCTGTCCACGCGAAGCACGGCGGTGCAGAACCGTCGCAAGATCGTGCGAAGGACATTTGGCGATCATGGCGATACAGATCACGTCCATCCCGAGTTCTTCTGCGGCACCGAAGCCCTGAAGGAGCTCTTCGCTGGTTTTCACTGGTTCAAGATCGAAGACCGACGCGATGGAATGCTACCTGAGTGCTGGCGTTGGCATGTAGTCTTGGAGTGCGCTTAGTTAGCGATGTTGGATTGTCCTTGGAAAAACGCAATCGTGGCCGTGGCGACGGAAAAGACCAATTGGGGACACGCCACAGAGCGCTTCCGCTCGTCAATGCAAGGCTATCGGCGCTCCCGCGCACGCTGCAGCGGATTGCAGAATATGTTTTGGAGAATCCCGCTCTTGTAGTTCGCCAAACAGCGAACGAGTTGGCAACAGCGACCAACAGCGGCCCGGCAACCGTTGTCAGGTTCTGTAAGGTCGTCGGTTTTGACGGTTTTAAGGAATTCAAGCTGGCATTGGCGGGGGATTTGGCAGCCCGATGCTTAGCCTCAGCCGAGGGAAATGCCGACGCGCGAGCAAACACAGGCCTTACAGGCGAATTGACTGAACGCATTGTCCAAGCAATCCAAGAAACGCAGTTTGTGCTGGATCAAGCGGCGGTCGACCGCCTCGCCAATGCCATGCTGTCAGCTCGAAGGATCGACGTGTATGGCAGCGCCGTTTGCGGGCTCGTTGCTCAACACTTGGCATTTCGCCTGCTCCGGATCGGCATGCCGGCGCACGCAATCGTCGACCCAGTTTACGCAGCATATGTAGCAACCGGCCTCGGTCCGACCTCAGTGGTAATCACGGTATCCGACTCAAGAATGGTTGTCGAAGCACTAAAAGGTGCAAAATCGGCCGGAGCTTTTACCGCGGCAATAACACACCGAAGCGATGGCGCAATCGCGAAATACGCCGATGAGGTGGTCCTTACGGCAGGCGCCGACTATCGCTCAAAGGATGAGAAGCCGATCGTCGTTTTTACCAACCTGATCGCGATCGAAGTTCTGGTTTCGCTGTTGACGGCCAAGCTCGGCAATCCCTCTTCAACGGAGAACCTGACTTGACGGGGTGATATAGGTCTAACCACAATCCATTCGCTCCGTTCCTCGCGCTTCGCGAGATACCGCGTGAGAATTGGGACGGAGAGTTTCTGATGGTCCTTGGTCGGTCCGGCGGGCACGTTTGCATTTTCGCGAACCGTCGCCGGGCCCGAAGTGCCGGTTTAGGACATTTAGCGATCGCATCCGGCGATGGCCCCGTACAGTCGAATTGAGCCGTAGGCCTCCAAGCATCCGGCTGCGGGACCGAGTACGACCAAGCTTCTTAGAGTGGGGCGGCCGCACACTAATTCCCAAAGGCCGGACAATTCAGCTATCGCTCCCAGGATTACGCAAACCGCCCGATGATGCGCGGAAGATTCGGCTGGCCAGACAATACTCCCCCACGGGAATCGGGCCCCTGGCGGGCATGCCAAAGGCCTTCTTGGAGGTCACACGTCGACGGTATAGAACTTCTCTTCTCCTTTCAGCAGAAAAAACTTACCAGTTGCGTTGAGCTCGGAGCATGAGCGTGAGGCTAGTTTGGTCTTTCAGCTCGTACGCAGCACCCGGCTTGGCGACAGTCGCCTGCAGGGGCAGACTCACGGTGCTTCCGCTCGCATAATTCTCGTTCAGCATAGTGTAAGTGAAGTCGGCCGAGAAGGTCAGGTTTTTCACGGGAGTCCAGCGCGTGATCACACCGACTGCCGAATAATCGAAATCGGGATTACAACCAGCACTACCACTTGACAGTGCCAGGCCTGGGACGAAAGCGCCGCAGATATAGCCCTTGGCTTTGCTGTTATAGTGCACTGCAGCCCACGCACCGTAGACGCCAGTGCTCCAGTACGGATCCCAATTGTGGTTGTACCCGGCGCGGAACCCATACGTTGTAGTCAACTCTTGGCCAGCGCCTGCGACGAATACGCTATCAGAGACACCACCGATACCGAGGCTCTGGTAAGCACCCGGGAGCCCGGTGCCACCATACATCGCGTACGTGGCGGCCATCAGGTCCTGGAAATTGTAGCGGCTCGCACCATTCGTATACACACCCGACAAGTTGATTGAGTCGCCCGCACCCGTGGGAACGTTCTTGATCGACAACGTCAACTGTGTGGCCCAGCCCCACTTGTCGGCGGGATAACCGCTCGTCTCGGCCGCGCCATAGTAGGCAGCGTGGTTGTCGTGCGCAGCGAAGGAGGCTTGGAAGAGGCCCCAGGCCTGATCAATGCGAACCATAGCGATCAAGTCCGGAGCGCGCGAACCACCGATGTCGTTTGCGCCGTAGGCGCCGGTCGCAAGACCGGTGGCCGTCGCGCCGCTGATGTTCCAGATGTTCGTCGTATTGTAGGCGACCTGATCCTGCGCTGAGAACGAAGCCGTGATGCCGTGGCCGAAGTCAGCAGTGTAGGTGAACTGATTCACGCCAGTGACCGCGCTTCCGCCGCCGGGCAGCCCGTCGAAAAGGTTCGCCGGATAATTCGTCCAAGGTGCGGAGAACTGTGAGACCGCTTTACCCATTGTAAAGCCGCCGAATTGGATGAAGGCATAGTAGACGCCCAGCGAACCACCCGAGATCGCGCCGGAACCGCTGGCGCCAGTATAGCTTGTAGAGCCGTTCACGGCGGTCGTACCGGCGCCGGTATAGCTACCCGCCGTCCAGGTGAACACACCATTGAAAAAGGTGCGGAGCATGCCGTACTCGGTCGCCGTGCGCGTATCGATATCGAGGCTTTCACGAGAGCGCGTGCTGTAATAGTCGCTTAGGCGATTGTGTGCGCCGCCCACACTGCTATTGGCGGCATCATAGTGCGCGCTGCTATTGAGCACTGTCTCAACGCGCAGATACCCTCCCAGTTTAATGCATGTGTCAGTGCCAGGAATATAGTAGAAGCCGGCACCATACGGCGAGCAACTACTGACATACTCAACCGCTTTGGCCTTGACCGGGAGATCTGCAGCTTGCGCTCCGCCCACGGCGATTAGACACGTCGCAGATCCGAGAAAAAGCCTTTTTGCCATCTTCATAAAAAGTTCTCCAAACTGTTGCGCTTCAGACGCGGTCGCTTAGCGCTCGCTCTCGACCTTTACGGCCTTCTCGGGGGCGAACTGATTGAGCGAACCAGTGAACGTTGCAGCGCCGACCATTCCGCTGCTCGCGTGCCTACATGTGTCAGTTTTCTCTCGTAAGTGACGCGCAGACTTTGTACGGAACAAACCAACCTGGTTGACCGCTCGGCAGGAGTGATCCAATTGCGCCACAACGGTACACTCACGTGCACATCGTACGCTGCGGTTGCTATTCGCCGCCCGAAAGAGCCCGCCAACTTCAATTGGTCCGAAACTGCTGGCGAACGACTAAGCATGCACCGCTGCTACATGCCTTCTGCGCCATCCACTTATCCATATATCTGGGAAGTCATTCGCACGGACTGCGAGCGCGGGATATTGTCAGCAATGAGGAACGTCTCGCAGGAGCCTGAAAATATGAGAGCGCCGAAAGCATGATCCGCTAAACAGAGCGTCCAGCGAGCAGCTTTCCACCATACCGTCTAGACACGATGCAAGTTTGGCGTTTGCACTTTACGCGGCAGTCATCACTCGGCAACTCCGGGAAACGGAGCCTCGCTGCCGTGCTTCATGCCGAGAGTGGCATCCATGCGGCAGTGATCACCGGATTACGTTCCGAATGCGGTCATCCACTGTAGATTGGCTCTGAGCATCGCGTCGATCTCAGCCACTTGTTCGTCGCCAAAGCCATTTCGAATCCGATCTCTTCGATCAAATGTCTTCACGAAGTCGCCAACCAACAAGTACGATCACGCTCTCGTTTTCCATACCCCGGACCTTCCGGCGACGCGTACGCGTCTGTGATAGCGCCATAACAACTACATGCCTTCAGGCGCAGTTGCTTGTGGTCGTCGACCTTCAGGACACCTCGACTCTTTCGGATCAAGCCTTGTTCCTCAAACCGGATGAGCGTCTCCGTTATTCCGGCACGCCGTAGCCCTAAGGCGGTGGAAAGGTAGTCGTGGGTAACCGGAAGAACGTGGTAGTCGAGTGCATCGCATGCCAGGCAAAGCCATAACGCCAAGCGCTGCTCGCGGGTGTGCCGAGCGGCACACAATCCAGTTTGCGCGCTGTGCAAGGCGAGCGACTGTACATATGTCGAGATAACGTCTTGAATTTGAGGGCGCTCGTCCATAATACGACGCAAATCGTCGACCTGGATCCTTAACGCAGTTCCTGGAAAGAGAACGGCGGCTTGGTAAGTCGGAAGATGTCCCCCCAGCAAGAACGAAGCCCCGACCGCGCCGCGATGTCCTTGCAGGGCTGTCTCTAGAATGCTCCCTCCCGCAACAATCCTGAGCGAGATGAGGCCGATCTCTACAAAATACACATGCTCGGGTCGTCTCTTTGGCTCGTGCAGGACCGTGCGGGCTCTCAGGACGATCGGCTCAAGACATGAACTGATTGCCGCAAGATCCTGCACGGAAAGACGAGCTAGAATTGTATTTTTCACGCATGACTGCGTCCTGGAAGACGCAACCACCTTGCCTCTCTCGCCATCAAGTCTCAGCATTCGGTTTCGGTGTTTCTCTGCATTCTCGATCAGCATTGCACTCACCATGGAGAAAGCGAGGGAAAATTTTGCGACGCGAGCACGGCCTCGATCACGTTCGCAGCCACTGGAGCCGTCGTATCTCGTCCAGCCGCATTGGATACATGCGAAACAAAGATAAGCGAAAAGCGGTCCTTCACTTGACGGCGCCCTTTGCAAGCCCTTCGACAAACCATCGCTGAGCGGCGAGGAATGCGATGATGAGGGGCAGCACTATGAGCGTGGATGCGGCCATGAGGGGTCCGTAGTCGTTGCCGGCCTCCTGGTTGGCGAAGCTCATGATGCCGAGCGCCGGCGGCATAAGATTTTCGTCGCGCACAGCAATGAGCGGCCAGAACAGGTCGTTCCAGTGGCCAACGACCGAGAAGATCGCAAAGGCGATGATGGCAGGCATGGCCATCGGCACCATGATTCTCCATATGATGGCCAGCTCCGAGAGCCCGTCGAGCCGGGCGGCATGGATGATATCGTCAGGGATCGACCTGAAGAACTGTCGGAACAGGAAAATGCCGAAAGGAGAGACGATGAAGGGGAAGATCAGCGCAGCGTAGGTGTTCAAAATTCCGATGCTGTAACAGAGAATGAACAGCGGCAGCGACAAGACTTGGTGCGGCAGCAGGAGCCCGATCAGAACGAGGGAAAAAAGGGTGTCGCGGCCCCGGAATTCGAGCTTGGCAAGGGCGTAGGCGGAGGAAGCGCAGACCAGGATCTGCAACATCAGGATGGCGGCGCAGACGATGACGCCGTTGAGCATATATTGCTGCAATGGGGCGGCAGTGAGCGCCTTGGTGTAGTTCTCAAGGGCGTACCAGTGCTCGGGCAGGATCGAGAAGGAGCCTCGAAAGATCTCGCCGGGCGGCTTCAGCGATAGCGAGACCATCCATACAAAAGGTGCCATGATCAGCGCTCCTGTGATGAGCAGGATGGCATGGCGGACGATGGCCGCGGGGCGGGACAGACGAACGCCGCTCATTGGTAATGCACCTTCTTATCCATGACGTGCACTTGAACGAGGGTAAGCATCATAACGATCACAAGAAAGACGATGGTGATGCAGGCACCATAGCCGGTTCGAAGATATTGGAAGCTCTCGCGGTAAAGGGTGTAGAGGAGAACCTCGGAGGAATGCCCTGGTCCGCCGCGGGTCAGTATCTGCACGGTGTCGAAGGTCTCGAAGGCTCTTAAGGCGACCACGATGACAACGAACATGGAAACTGGCCCCAGCATAGGTAGCGTCACCGTCAGCAGCCGATCAAGCCATCGGTCGGCGCCATCGACATCGGCAACATCGTAGAGGTCCTGCGGGATCGCCTTCAGTCCAGCCAAGAACAGCACCATGGCGAAGCCGAGGTTCTGCCAGATCCCGATGACGGCCAGAACCGTCAGCACAGTGTCGTCGTCGCGCAGCCAGTTGGCAGTGGGCAGGCCGATCGCGAGAAGCGTCTGGTTGACCAATCCGATGGTGGGGTGCAGCAGCGCCTCCCAGGCGATTGCCATGGCGGCGAGCGTCGCCATGAAGGGCAGAAAGTGAGCGGCGCGGTAGAAGGCGCGGAGGGATTGTCCGCTCTCGATCAGGAGGGCTAGGAAAAGTCCAAGGACGACCGTTCCCGGCACCACGATCAGGACATAGAGAACCGTGTTGAGGAGCGAGGCGCGAAATCCTTCATCGACGAGAACCTCACGAAAATTGGCCAACCCCACGAATTTCAGGCTGAGCGCGCCGAACTGCCAGTCCGTCAGCGCGATAATAAAGATGGCGAGGACCGGGAGAAAGTACAGCACGATGAGCAGCAGCAGCGCTGGAGCGGTGAGCGCCCAGCCAGCCAGCGCCTCGGCGAATTTCTGCGCCCGCGCCGCTTTGTATAGCGAGCGGCTCGCTACACCGGGAGGCTGAGCAGGAGATGATCCCACCGGCTCTACTCCTCGTTTGCCGGAGACGGCGATCGCGCCGTCGCCGGACGACCGTGGCTCGATCATAGCAGTCATCGCACATACTCCCGCATCATCGTCGTGCTCGCCATACCGCGGACTGAAGATGGCGCACACAAGGAAGCTCGCGATCGGATGCGTGAGCCGTCACCGGCAAACAGCAGCACACGATCAGGCCGCACGTTGAGATGAAGCGTATGGCCTGTCGCGATGTCGGTTGCACGTTCGGCGGCCAGCCGCGCGATCACCGGTTCGGTCATGCCCGGCATCTCCAAATGGACATAGAGATCCGCGCCCATGTGCTCGACCAGCCGCACTGAACCTGTCAGCGAGCCAGGCCGGGCAGCCTCGGTCACATGGAAGGCTTCGGGACGGATCCCCAACGTCACGGCCTCTCCTGGCTTGCGATCGACCTCGATGGCAAGCGCGGAGCCCGCTACATCGACTTGCCCGCGCTCGCGCACGATGCCGTCCAGCATGTTGATGTTGGGCGAGCCGATAAATTCCGCCACTCGTCGCTCGGCCGGATCAGCATAGATCTCTTGCGGCGGCGCCACCTGCAGCAACTCACCATCAAGCATCACGGCGACTCGGTCCGACAAAGTCATCGCCTCGGCCTGGTCGTGGGTGACGTAGATGAAAGTCACACCCAATCGCCGGTGCAATTCCTTGATCTCCGCCCGCATCTGAACCCTGAGCTTGGCATCGAGGTTGGACAGTGGCTCGTCCATCAGGAATACCGCCGGCTGACGTACCATCGCTCGGCCGACTGCCACACGCTGGCGCTGGCCGCCCGAGAGCTGCCTGGGCTTCCTCAATAAGAGATGCCCGATGCCCAGCGCATCAGCCGTCTTTGCCACGTCGGCAGCGATCTCAACGCCGGCTCGCCTGGTCCCCGGCACCAGGCTGCGAAACACCGGCAGCCGCTGCCAGGCAGTCAGGCGCCGCATCCTGAGCGGAAGCGCCATGTTGTCGGCGACCGTCATGTGCGGGTAGAGCGCATAGGACTGGAATACCATTGCCACGTCCCGGCGCTTCGGACGCAGTCCGTCCATCAAGAGCCCGCCGATCATTACCGACCCGCCGTCCTGCACTTCCAGACCCGCCAGCACCCTGAGCAGCGTTGACTTCCCGCATCCAGAGGGTCCGAGGAGTGTTAGGAACTCGCCATCGCCAATCTCGAGCGAAACATCTCGCAAGACCCGAACGCAGCCATAGGACTTGGTAATGGATTGAAAAGAACAAGCGGCCATCAGTCTAATTTCTCCGCCGGACGTAGCAGACCGAGCTTGATAGTCAGCATGGAAGCCAGAACCTCGATCGCGATCAGATTAGTGAACGCGATGACAGATTTGGCTTCGGTCAAAGGAGAATTGACGCCCGCGGTAAGTAGTACCTCGTCGGCATATTTGACAATCGGTCCATCATGACGGTGTGTAATCACAGCAGTGAACGCGCCCGCAGCCTTTGCACGACGTAACGCCTCTACCGTTTCCTCGGTCATGCCGGATTCAGAGATTGCGATTGCCACGGACGTTTGACCCAAGCCGCTCGCGACATACGCGGCGTAGGTGGTATCGACGATAGCGTGAGCCGGCAGGCCAACACGCAGCAGCCGAAAAGCCAGATGTTGGCCTACCAGCCCGGAAACTGCAGCGCCGTAGACGTCGATGCGACGAGCTTTGATCATCGCATCGGTCAGACGATCAACGGCATTCTGGTTCAGCAGAGATTGTGTCTCGCGTGTTGCCCGTACAATTCGGTCGGCCAATTCGTCAGTCAGGCCGATATTTGCATTTGCTTCCTGGATTGCATCCCCCGCTTGGAAGCGCTGGGATGCCAGGTCGCCGGCCAAGGCGAGCTTGAATTCCTGCAATCCGCCAAAACCAACGACCTGACAGAGCCGGACGATACTGGCCGGAGCGCTGTTGGTTACGATCGCGAGTTCGCTGGCGGTCTGGCGGATCACCAGATCCGGGTTTTCAAGAACGTATTTTGCAATCCGCTGCAGGGCCTTGGGGAGGTTCGCCATATGGGCACGGACCAGAGGCAGCGCTCCATATCCTTTGGCACGCTGGACCGGCTCCGCACGAGATCCTTCGTGTCCTTCTGAAGCTGTCTCGCTCGCGTCATTCATCCTCTTCGCTCCGCAATCAAGTGCCAGTGCCAATATTCTGGTAGGGCAACATCCTGTCGATCCTCGACACGAAGCCAATCGAAGCCGTCGAAAAGCGCGTTGAGCCGAGCGGTGTCGCAGAAATAGTGCGGATGGTGATGGTCGGCCTCGCCGTCATCCCACACAAATGTGTCCGGCGCGACTTCGCGCCCACGATTCGGCGCCGTGCTGCGGGTGGAAAGCATGGTTGATTGCAGAATACCGCCGTCGCGCAGAACACGTCGTGCTTCAGAAATCGCCGCAGCGACGACAGCCCTGTCACCGTGACAGAATACATTGTAGGAAACAATGTAGTCGAAGAACTGATCATCAAAGGGAAGGCTTGTCATCGACGCGTGGTGCGTTTCAATGATGAGGTTCCGAGCCGACGCGGCTGTACGCAGTTCATTGAGGCCGACTTCGGACATATCCATCGCGCAAACCGAGTATCCGGTCTGCGCGAGTTGGAGCGCATGGCGTCCAATCCCGCATCCTAGATCGAGCGCCCGCCGAAACCCTTTTTTAAAGAGATGCGCCGCCGTGTCGACTACCTCGCTTTCAGGTCGGGTCCAGTCCGAACGGCCTCTTTCGGTTTCCCATTGTTCATCCCATGCGCGATAGGCCGTATCGGTTACAGTCTTTGGCATCGAAAATTCTCTCCGAGTAGATCGAAATGTCAGGCCTTGGGCAGCAATGCGTCGACGTCGGCTCGCATGGCCCTCAGCGCGTCTTCCGGGGTGACTTTGAGCGTAATGATGCTGCGCAGGCGCTCGAACAGCACGTCGCCGATTTTGATCGCATTCGGCCCGGGAAAGGAGTACCAGCTGCTGACGATTGGTAGTTGCTCAAGGCCAGCCCTTGCCTGTGGCGCCTTGGCATAAAAATCGTCCAGATTGGATGCAGCGTTGATGTTACCGGGAATGGCACCTGTCATGCGGACCACGATCTCCTGACCAACCGGGCTCGTTGCGAACTTGAGGAATTCCCAGGCGGCCTTCTGCTTCGCCGGATCGGATGTCGTCACGCTGAGAAAACCGCCGCCGACCGGAACACGCCCGCCTTCCACTTTCGGCAGCGGCGCCGCACCCAATTCGAACCGGCCCTGGATTGCCTTTTGATAGGCGCCAAGGCGCCGGTTCGACGTGAAGATCATTCCGGTCACGCCCGCGGCAAAACTTTGCCCTGCCTGGTCCGCCGTCATGTCCACCTGACCTGCCTCGCCGAATTTTCTCAGGATCTGAAGGGCCCTGAGTCCGATCGCATCATCGAAGACGATCACCCTTTCGTCGTTCGACATCATGCGCCCGCCCAAAGAAAACAGCAGGGCCTGATACATCCAGTTGCCATCGGCGGTGTAGTCGAAGAATGCGCCCATCTTGCCGCCACCGAGCGCCGTGATCTTCTTTGCGGCGTCGGTCACGCTGTCCCAGCCTGCGGCGAAGATTTGCGGATCGACACTCGCTTCCTTTAGAAGATTGGCGTTATAGAAAATGACCGGACTGGAGAGCGCGAGCGGAAGCCCCCATTGTTGGCCTTGAAACTCACCGAGGCTCATCAGGGCCGGAGAGTAGCCCTGCGCCGCCCAGTCCGACTCTTTGGCAATCAGGGGGTCCAGCGGGATCGCGGCCTTGTTCTGGGCAACGATCCGGAGCCGGTTGTAGCCCTGCACCGCGAGTTCCGCGGCGGCCCCGGTCCGCATGTCGAGGATTGTCCGCTGAAGCTGGGCGTCCCAGGTTTGGGCAGGAGTTTGGACGCGGAGTTCAATCTGCGGAGTCTGCTGGTTGAATCTGCGGATCAACGCCTGCATGACCGGCTGGAAAGCCGAGTCAAAAAATGAGACCTGAATCTGAAGATTACTCCGCGCGCGCGCGGAAGGTCCGCCGAAGGCAAGACCGATCGTACCGCCCGCCGCCATAGCAGCGGCCGAAGCCATGAAAGCCCGTCGCTTCATCGTCGTTTACCCCCATTGAAATGCCAAATCCGTCCTTCGTGACAACTTTCGATGGGAGGATATCGGAATAATGTTTCAGATTAACGACAGAAATTCGGAACGTCATTCCGACGTCATCATACGCGTGCTATGGGACAATTAGGAACTTCTGCACCGTCGGGATGAATGCCAATGTTGAAAATCATACAGATAACGGACCTGCATCTGACGCCGCCAGGCATTCAGCACATCGGTTGCGATCCGCGGCAGCGGTTGGAGGCGGCAATTGCGAGCATTAACGCTGAGCATGCGGACGCCGATCTGGTCGTCTTTACCGGCGACCTCGCCGCGCTTGGGCAAGCTGCAGCCTACCGACAACTCGGCGAGTGTCTTGCGAAACTAAAGCTGCCTTTCCAGCTTTGCCTTGGCAACGGCGATCATCGCGCGCGCTTTCGGGCTTGCTTCCCTGACGTGCCGACTGACGAAAATGGCTTTGTTCAATCGGTCACGGAAATCGATGGGCAGCATCTCGTTTTTCTCGACACGCTCGCTGCCGATGGTGACCATTGGGGCGAACTCTGCGATGCCCGTCTGTTATGGCTGAACGATCGTCTCGGCGAGATCGATGGCGCTCCGATCCTACTGTTCCTGCATCATCCGCCATTTCGCGTTGGCATACCTCTTCTGGATTCTCTCGCGCTCAAAAATCCCGAACGACTGGCGTCGGTACTTGCCGGTAGGAACATCCGGCACATGTTCTTTGGCCATCTCCACATGGCGATTGCTGGATCCTGGCAGGGCATCCCCCTTTCGGTGCTGCGAAGCACCGTTTCGCAATTTGCACTTCGATTGGGAGTGGATCCAGCAGCGCGCAGCCTGGAGGCACCGTTCTATGCCATCGCGCTCGTCTCAGCGGACAGCGTCGTGGTTCACTTCCATGACTACACTTATGAAGGGCCTCTTCTCGAATATACCCCAGTTCCTTCAGTGATCGTCGATGACGAAGCGATCGCCTACAGTTTTCAGAAGGCCAGCGCTTCGTGACCGGAAGCTGCGCTCATGCGCCTCAGCTGATCATTTGGGATTGCGATGGGGTGCTGATCGATTCGGAAAACATTGCCGCGTCTGTCCACGCGCGCCTCTTGAACCGGATCGGACTTCGAATAACGGAAGACGTGATCTTGCAGCGATTTGCCGGCGCAACCGACAGCGATCTTTACGCAGCATTCGAACGAGAGCTGGGCGCGCCTCTGCCGATTGACTATCACAGCACCGTCCAAGACAGGATCGCACAGCTTTACCAGTCAGCTCTTCGGGCAACTTCAGGGATCCACGACGTGCTCGGGATGGCTGGAAGCCGCAGCAAGATGTGTGTGGCGTCCAACAGTTCTCCTGAAAAGCTGCGTCTCGGGCTGGCCGTAACCGGACTGGATCGCTGGTTCTTGCCGCACGTATTCAGCGCGGCTCAGGTCACCCGAGGCAAGCCCGCGCCCGACCTATTTGTCTTTGCCGCAGAACGAATGGGTAGCTCATCGTCCGACTGTCTTGTCGTTGAAGACAGCATCAACGGCGTCAAGGCCGCCGTCACGGCTGGGATGACTGTGATCGGCTTTTCTTTTCACTCGTCAAGCCGCGAGGAACATGCTCGTCAGCTTCTCGCAGCAGGCGCGATTGCTGCCGCACATGACTGTACCGAACTGCTGGCCTTGATCGGCGGTATTGGCAAGCGCTCTCTCGGTGAGCACCCATGAGTGGTCCATCGCAAAAGGTCTGCGGATGGCCTGCTGCTCGACCGGAAGCGCCACAACAAGGTCTGCTTCGGCGACTCGGAACACGTAGGCGCTGAAGCAGCACAAGCAAATGGAGTGATCCATTCAAGAAAAAACATGGTCACCGACACCTCCCACAGGACATCGACCGTGCCTGTGGAAATTCGAGAGCTTCGATGAGCAATCACCGCGTCCCAGCACCGAAGCATACACCAGGCGGCAGAGACGCTCAGAATCAAGCAGTCGACGCTTAGTCGCCGCCTGCGAAATCTCGAATATAAATTGGGCGTCACGGTCTTCGAGCGCACCAACGGTGGCACGCGACCGACCATCGAAAGACAGGAATTCCTCGATGCTGACGGACGCATCGTGTAGGATACAGAAGCGCTGACGGTTCGCCTCAAGAACCGCTCGCGTGATGAGAGCGGTCGATTGATCATCGGCGTCCATGCCTCATTTCTCAGGCGGTAATCTCCGGGCCACGTTCCTCGACCACCGGAACCGCTTCCCAGATGTCGATCTACATCTGGTGGACGGATCGAGAGACCATCTCCGACCTCGCCAGTTCCGCGAGGTCGCCCGAAGCCAAAAGGATCCAGGGGCAAACATCAATTAATGTGATGGATCGTTCTAATTTGGCGATGGATAGTCGTAAGACCGAGTCGTCATCCAATCAAATTGGCTCTATTTAGCGAGCACAGCTTCAGGCAAACTGACCAGCCTTCATGCTTACAGCAGCGCCCCGTTCGAACCTGCTCCAATGATTCCATGATGTAGGGACGCTCGCCGAGCACATTGCGCCTATAGCAAGATCGGCGCGCCAATCAGAGACCGAGTAGTGGAATGCGCCCGAGAAGCTCGGCGCGATCACCCGTCAGAGAAGGAAATCCCCTATTCGATTGAAAGAGGTAACGGAAGCAGACAACAAAAAATGTCTACGCAACCTTAAGTATGCGGGAGCGGCGTTCAACTGGTGAATCCTAATGGCATGGGCTGAGATCGCAGGGCGCGTTCCGGCAGGAGCATTTGCCATGTGGTCCGGTGCCTCGCATGGCAGATTGAGCATGATTCGGTCTACGCTTACGTGGATATGAAGGGCATGCGGCTCGATCTGAAGACGATAGCCATTGAAGACGATAGCCATTGAAGACGATAGCCATTGAAGACGATAGCCATTTTGTTTGGTCAGAGAAGAAAAGCCTGCATTGGCTTTTTATATGCCATTGCAGTCTGATCATGGTCGCTAGGACCCGACAGTGCCGTCATCGAGGCATTCAATGGGCCGCTTCAGCGGGCAATTGAAGAGAGTTCTGAAGCTGCACAAGCAAATGGAGTGACCCATTCAAGAAAAGACATGGTCACCAACACCTCGCCACAGGACATCGAACGTGCCTGTGGAATTTCGAGAGCTGCGCTGGGCGATCACCGCCTCCCAGCACCGAAGCTTACGCCAAGCCGCAGAGACGCTCAGAATCAAACAGTCGACGCTTAGTCGCCGCCTGCGCCATCTCGAATACAAGTTGGGCGGCGCTCTCTTCAAACGCACCAACGGCGGCACGCGACCGACCATTGAAGGTCAGGAATTCCTCGATGCCGCCCGACGCATCGTGGATGATACGGAAGCCCTGGCGTCCCGCCTCAAAGCCCACTCGCGCGGCGAGAGTGGTCGATTGACCATTGGCATCCACACCTCCCTCTCAGCCGGCAATCTACGGGCCACCCTCCTCGAGCACCGGCACCGCTTCCCCGATGTCGAAACGCATCTCGTCGACGGATTGAGCGACCATCTGATCTCGGACCTCGCCAGTTCCGCCATTGACGTCGCCTTCGTGGCCGAACCCAATCCAAGGTGGAGCGACAGGTCATTATTGCTCTGGAGTGAACGTGTCGTCGCTGCTCTCCCCGCGAACCATCCGCTGACAGGCCGTGACGTGGTTCACTGGGGCGAACTGAAGCGCGAACCGCTTTTGATGTCACAGCGCGGCCCGGGACCGGAATTCCACAAGCTACTCATCAGCAAAATGGGTGGGTCCGATCCGTGCCCGCCGCTTCGCCATGATGTGGTGCTCGACCGGCTTCTGAGCCTGGTCGGCGTGAGCTGGGGTATCTTGCTGGCATTGGAAAGTGCGACGGGCGCTGCCTATCCGGGGGTCACCTTCCGCGAAGTGCATGATGCCGAGGGGCCGACGCGGCTGAGCTTCCGCGCCTATTGGCGGGAGGACAACTGCAATCCATCGTTGCGTCCGTTGCTCGACCTGCTTCGCGAGCGCTATCCGGATCTCTCGGCCGCCCCGGGGACGGACTGAGCAGCACTTCGCCGGGCCTTCGCAAAGGCTCGGTCGGTCGCCATGAAGCGCTCGATCATCGGCGCGATCAATTTGGCGGGCTCGATCGGCACCGTCGCGTCTCCGTTACGTGTTAGAATCTCCGCGTAGCTTTTGAGATCCCTGAAGATTGCCGCCGGCAGCTCAATGGTGAGCTTTACCGGCTTGTCGTCTTCGAGCGGGCCAAGCTTGAGTTTGGTCACGGTGTTCCTCCCTTGCGGTAGGGCGCCAGCACCAGGTCGCGCGTGACGATCACGCGGACCGGGAAACCTGGCCTGATGGTTAGCGTCGGCTGGATGTTGAGCTGGCGCTGCACGATCTGCTGGCCGGTCTGACTGATGCTGTTGGACGCGCCGCTGCGGATCGCTTGAACAAGATTGTTCTCGTTCTGGCTCGTGCCTGCTTCGGCTCCGACGCTGAGCATGGTCGAGAGGACGGCGGCCTTGAACAGCATGCCCCAATGATTGTCGACCTCATCCTCGAGCCCGGCATAACCACCGGTGTCGGCGCCGGGCTGACGCTCCAGCACGATCGAATTGCCGTCCGGCATGATGATGCGGGTCCAGACCAGGAGGATTCGGCTTTGGCCGAACGTGACGGAACTATCGTACTGGCCGATCAGCTTGGCGCCCTGGGGCACCAAAAGATATTTGCCGGACGGGCTATCATAGACAGCCTCGGTCACTTGGGCGGTGACTTGGCCGGGCAGATCGGAGCGAATGCCGGTGATGAGCGCAGCCGGGATCACGGTACCCGCCTGTACAACAAAAGGCGAGACCTTAGCCTCAAGCCGGTCTGGACTGACCTTGCGTTTGTCGGTCGAAGCGTTGAGGAAGGCAGCCTTGCGGTCCTGCATGTTCTGGGCGGAACCGGCATCGACGGGCGGTGTCGCGGCCGGGGTCGTCGCGGTCGCAGTTGAGCTATTCGGGGGGATTTGGCCGACGCTCTGCGGTTGCTGAACAGTCTGGGCGAAGAGGCGGCTGACCCGCGCCGCCTCGATCTCTTGGGCTCTGTGCTGTCCTTCCGGATCAGGAGTCACTCCGGGGACCACGGTGTTCGGTGCAGCCCCGGCGTTGAGGATCGGCTTGCCGAGATCGCCGGGCAGCGGCGGCCCGAGCGGCGGCGCCTGACGCGGCAGGCCGGTATAATCCTTCGGCAAGGCGGCAAGGCCCTCGGCCGAAGGGCTATTCTGTGTGCTGAGCAACTCCTGGCCAGTCTGCGCCTCGTTGCGGGTCTGTAGCGCATAGCCGAGCGCACCCGCGACTGCGAGGGCAGACACCGCGCCAAGGCCGACAAGGATCTTGCGCGAGAGGCGCGTGACAGGTGGCCGCTCGCCTCGGAGCCGAAGATCCGGCGGCGCGACGGGTGGGATGTCGCTTTGGCGTTCACCTTCGCTGCCTATCGCCATGAGCGCGGCCTTCCGTCGGCGCGGACAATGCGTACGCGCCGCTCGCTATCCTTGTCGCCAAGACGCAATTCGGCGGCGGCGAACAGGCGATCGACGATGTAGTAGTTGCGGTTCGCCCGGTAATTTACGAGCTCGGAGCCGCCGGCCGGACCGATGACGAACAGCGGCGGCATTTCGCCCTGGACGATCCCGCTTGGGAATTCGATGTAGACCTTGTTCCCGTCATCGAAGGCGCGAAGCGGACGCCAGGCCGGATCATCGCCCTCGATCGCGTAGCGGAAGTTGATCGAGGCGAGATCGACGCCGGCCGCAATTGGTGCTGCGGCCTCTGCCGTCGCGTTCTGCTGCCGCAGCGCGATGAGCTGGTCTTCGGGGTATTGCCAGGAGACCGAGGCCATATAGGTCTTCTCCGTCGAGCGCAGTTCGAGGAGATAGGTCCGCCGGTCGGTGTTGATCACGAGATTGGTGATCAACTCCGGCCTCGTCGGCTTGACCAGGATATGGATCTTCTTGGTCGGACCCGCCCCGCTCTCGGTATCGCCGATGATCCAGCGCACGGTGTCGCCGGCAGCGACCGGACCAGAGCCTGTGAGCTGTTCGCCTTCCTGGAGGGCGACGTCGGTGATCTGGCCGGGCGCCGTATAGACCTGGTAGAGAGCTCCGCCTGAGAACGGATAGACCTGGACCGCGTTGATGAAGCCGTTACGGACCGGCTGGACCCGTGCCGCAGCGTTGGCCTGCTTGACGCGAACCTTCGGATCAGCGGCTTCCGGGACGCGTTTGCCGGCGGCAAGCGGTTTCAACTGCCCGGGCAGCGGCAGCGGCTTGGGCAGTTCCACAATCTTGACGGGCGGCGGCGGATCAGAGGTGAGCGTTGCCGGCTCCGCGGTATCGTAGTTGATGTCGGGCGGGATGAAATTGTGCGCGCAGCCGCCAAGGGCCGTGACGGATATCAGTAAAGCCGTCAGTGCGGGTTTACGGATGCACGTATCGCCGTGCTTCCGGCTTCGATGAATGACGGACAGACGCGAAGCCGGACCGCCGGCAGTTGAGGAAATCGGCGGGGTCATTGTCCCAGCTCCTTCGACCAGTTGATGGCGTTGACGTAGATGCCGAGCGGATTCTTGCGCAGCCGGTCGGCATCGGTTGGCGGCTGAATCGCGATGGTGAGAATTGCGGTCCAGCGTGTGGTCCCGGCGAGCGCGCCGTCCTGATAGCGGTGTTCGACCCAGGCGACGCGAAAACTGTCGGGCGAGGCGCGGATGACGCTGGAGACGTCGATCGCGACCTGCTGCTTGCCGAGGCTGGCGAAGGGGTCGTTGGCGCGAGCGTAATCGTTCAGCGCCATCGCGCCTGCAGTGGTCGTGAAATCGTACGCTTTCAGCCAGTTCTCCCGCACGATGATCGGATCGGCCGGAAGCGAGCGCACCATCGCGATGAAGTGGGCAAGATACCAGGCAATCTGCGGGTCGCCCGGCCGGTAGTCGGCCACAGCGGGTGCCACTGCCTGCGCCTCGCCGAGCTTGTCGACCTGCACCACCCAGGGAACGACGGTGCCGTGCGTGGATTGCCAGACGAGCCCGCCGGCGAGGCCGCAGCTAAGGATCAGCGAACCGAAGGCCATCAGCCGCCAATTCTTGGCCTGCACACGCGCCGAACCGATGCGTTCGTCCCACACCTGTGCTGCGCGCTGATAGGGAGTTTCGGGTTCGGGCGTGCGGCCGTAGCGGACCGACGATCGCCGAAAGACTGACATTGATTATTCTCCTCCCGAGAGGTCGACGGAATGGCCGCCGCCATGGCTGTCACCGGATTTGAGTGCTTGCGCAGCCGTCTGCGCGCCGTGAACAACCGCCTGATTGCGCTTGACGCGCTGGGCCCACGCGGGCGGACCTTTCTCGCCCGCCGCTTGAGACGCGGCGCCATCGTTTGCGGCCTCGCCACTCTCAATGGTCCCCATGGTCGAGGAGCCACCGGTGTTTGCGAAACTGGCCCGGGCGCCAGCGGTGAAGTTGTCAGTCATTGTCCCGACTGCTTGCGCAGTGGCGCGTCTCGCGGGAGCTGCCGCCGCGCTGGCAGCCGCGCGGCCCGCGCCGCCGAGACCAGAGGCGACGCCGCCAGCGCCGGATCGGCCGGCTGAAGCGAGGCTGTAGGCGGAGGACATGCCGCCCGCCATCGCCGCACCACCACGTGCGGCCGCCGCGGCGCCGGAGCTCGCTGCCATCGCTCCCCTTCCGGCCAGCCCAAGCGCCGCGCTCCCGGCCATCGCCGTGCCGGCGACGGCAAGGCCAGTGCCGACGGCAGCGCCCGCCCCAAGTTGCGGCGCCCCGGAAACAAGACCGGTTGCGATGCCGGGACCGAAGATGCCGAGGCCGAGCATGGCGAGCGCCGCGAGCACGACGGAGAGCGCCTGCTCGATGGTCGGCTGGCCACTGCCATAGGCGGTAGTGAACTGGGAGAACAGCCCCGTGCCGATGCCGACGATGACGGCGAGCACCATCACCTTGACGCCGGAGGCGACGACGTTGCCCAGCACCTTCTCCGCAAGAAAAGCCGTCTTGTTGAAGAGAGCGAAGGGAATCAGGATGAAGCCGGCGAGCGTCGTCAGCTTGAACTCAAGCAGCGTGACGAACAGCTGCACCGCCAGGATGAAGAAGGCGATCAGCACCAGGAGCCAGGACACCATCAGCACGGCGATCTGCACGAAATTGGCGAAGAAGCTGGTGAAGCCCATCATCTGGCTCGCCGCGTCGAGCAGCGGTTGCCCGGCATCGAGGCCGACCTGGGCGAGCCGGCCGGGCCGCAGGAAGTCCGCCGCCGAGATCGACGAGCCGCCGGCCTTCAGGCCGAGGCCGGCGAAGCTGTTGAAGATGACGCCTGAGAGGCTCTTGAAGTTGATGATGATGAAGGCGAAGAAACCGATGTAGAGCGTCTTCTTCACCAGCCGCTGGAGGATGTCTTCGTCGGCGCCCCACGCCCAGAATGCGCCGGCCAAGGTGATGTCGATGACGATCAGCGTCGAGGCGAGATATGTGACCTCGCCTTTGACCAGGCCGAAGCCTGAATCGATATAGGTAGTAAACGTATTGAGAAAGGTATCGATGACGCCGACATTGTTCATGGCCTACCTCCCTCCTTCCGTGGCGCCTGTGGTCGACGACGTGGCCGGCGCGGCCTGCGGCAGAAGTGGCCGCGCCGGCCTGCCGAAGAAGCGCGCGCGGTTCTCCTCCCAGACCGCTCTGCAGTGCGGATCTTCGGCATCTTGGGGGCCAAGCGCACGGCAGCGGCGCAGCTCGGCCGAGAGATCGTCGGGTGCGGAGATGGCCGGAGCGTCCGATAGCTCCCGCGGCGGCGGCGTGGGACGCCGATGGATGTAGGACAGCGTCGCCATGAAGACGGCCAGCAGAATAACCATCGCCACTGCGCGCCAAAAATCCGAGCGATCCATCTTCCGCGCCTCAGTTGCCGCTGAACATGGTGACGTTGCCGGGCTGGTAGCCGCCGCGCGTCGCGAAGATCTTGTATTGCTGGGCGCCTTGCGACTCCGTTGCCGTCACGCGCGCCTGCTCCAGCGCATCCGCCCGTCCCTTGGCGGCGAGAACCGCGACAACATCCGAAAGCTGCTGGGATTGCAGGGCGAGAAGCTGGTTGCCGGCCTGGGCGGCTTGCAGGGCGCCACTGGCCGACTGGCTGGCTGATACCAGCGACGTCATCGCGCTGGAATTGGTCGAGATATTGCCGACGACGCCGGCCTGGACCTTCAGCGAGTCCTCGAATGCGCCAACCGAGTTCTGCCAGCGGGTTTGGGCGGCGGCGAACAGCATCGCGTTGGATCCCGCGGTCGGCGCCGCGCCGTAGCTGCTGGAATACGCGGTTTGAATTTGCTGAACGTTGAAAGAAATGTTCTGCGCTTGCGTCAGAAGCGATTGGGTTCGCGCGATCGTCGACTGGAGCTGAGCCAGCGTCGACATCGGCAGGCTGGCGAGGTTCTTCGCCTGGTTCACCAGGCTTTGGGCCTGGTTGGTCAGCATCTGGATTTGATTGTTGATCTGCTGCAGCTCGCGCGCCGCTGTCAGCACGTTCTGACTGAAGTTGCTGGGATCGTAGACGATCACCTGCGCGGACGCCGGCCCCGTCAAAAGCGGCTGAATCAATAGGGTGAGCGACAGGGCGGTCGCGGCCAGTAAGCCGGTACGCCGCGTCGAGCGGTCGGTCATGATTGCACCTCCAGGTTTGTCAGGTCAGGGATGAGATCGGCGGCCCACAGGAGCTCGTGATCCGCGAGCCAGGCCGCCGTAAAATCCTCGCGGCCATGCTCGGCGAGCAGCCGTTCGATTGCGGCATGATCAGCCTTTGAGGATGCCGCGCAGAAGGTGAGCGCGACCGGCCCGAGTCCTAGCTCGAAGAGCCGATTGCCTCGCCGCGACTGACAGTAGTAATCGCGCTTCGGCGTCGCTCGCGCGATGATCTCGATCTGGCGATCATTCAGGCCAAAGCGCCGATAGATCGCCGTGAGCTGGGGCTCGATGGCGCGCTCGTTCGGCAGGAAGATCCGCGTCGGGCAACTCTCGACGATCGCGGGCGCGATGTTGCTGCCGTCGATATCGGAGAGCGATTGCGTGGCGAAGACGACGGACGCATTCTTCTTCCGGAGCGTCTTCAACCATTCGCGAAGCTGCTGGGCAAAGGCCGGATCGTCGAGAACAAGCCAACCCTCGTCGATGATGAGGAGCGTCGGCCGGCCATCAAGCCGTCCCTCGATGCGATGGAAGAGGTAGGTGAGGACGGCGGGCGCAGCGCCAGCACCGATCAGGCCTTCGGTCTCGAAAGCCTGGACTGACGCCAAGCCGAGCTGCTCAACCTCAGCGTCGAGTAGCCGGCCGGAAGCGCCGCCGACGCAAAAGGGTTGCAGCGCCTGCTTGAGCGCGGTCGATTGCAACAAAACCGTCAGGCCGGTGATCGTCCGCTCCTCGACCGGCGAGGAAGCCAGTGAGGTTAGCGCCGACCAGACATGCTCCTTCGCGGTCGGGTCGATGGTAACGCCTTCCTTGGCGAGGATCGCGGTCACCCATTCGGCCGCCCAGGCGCGCTCCGCCGCATCGCCGATGCGCGCGAGCGGTTGAAGCGAGACGGAGTTCTCGGCACTGTTCGACAGGCTGCCGCCGAGGTCGTGCCAGTCGCCTCCCATCGCAAGCGCCGCGGTACGGATCGAACCGCCGAAATCGAAGGCGAAGATCTGACTTTTGCGGTAACGGCGGAACTGGATCGCCATCAGCGCCAGCAACACGGACTTACCGGCGCCAGTCGGGCCGACGATCAAGGTATGTCCGACGTCTCCGACATGCAGCGAGAAGCGGAACGGCGTCGAGCCCTCGGTCTTGCCAAAGAACAGCGGGGCGGCACGAAAATGCTCGTCGCGCGCAGGTCCAGCCCAGACCGCCGAAAGCGGAATCATGTGGGCCAGGTTCAATGTCGAGAGCGGCGGCTGGCGGACGTTGGCATAGGCGTGGCCCGGTAGCGAGCCGAGCCAGGCCTCGAGCGCATTCACCCCTTCCGGCATGCAGGTGAAGTCGCGACCCTGGATGACCTTCTCGACGAGGCGAAGCTTCTCAGTGGCGCGGCCGGGGTCCTCATCCCAGACGGTGACGGTCGCGGTGACGTAGGCCTGGCCGACGTCGTCGGTGCCCAGTTCCTGCAAGGCGAGATCGGCGTCAGTGGCCTTGTTGGCCGCGTCGCTATCGACCAGTGTCGAGGCCTCGTTCGTCATCACCTCCTTGACGATAGCGGCGATCGACTTTCGCTTGGCGAACCACTGTCGGCGGATCCTGGTCAGCAGCTTCACCGCCTCGGTCTTGTCGAGGAGGATCGCGCGGGTCGACCAGCGGTAAGGGAAGGCAAGCCGGTTCAGCTCATCGAGGACTCCGGGATGGGTCGCGGTCGGAAAACCGACCACCGTGAGCGTGCGAAGGTGATGGCTGCCGAGGCGCGGCTCAAGGCCGCCGGCGAGCGGCTCGTCCGCGAGCAGCGCGTCGAGATGCATCGGCGTCTCGGGAACGCGGACGCGCTGTTGCCGGGTCGAGATGGTCGAGTGCAGGTAGGTGAGCGTGTCACCATCATCCAGCCAGGCCACCTCGGGCATGAAGCCTTCGACCAGTTGCAGGACGCGATTGGTCCGATCGACGAAGCCGCGCAGCAGCTCATACGGATCGACGCCGCTCTGCGCGCGGCCCTCATAGAGCCAGCCCTCGATCCGCGAGGCGTCCTCGGCCGGCGGAAGCCAGACGAAGGTCAGGAAATAGCGGCTCTCGAAATGCGCGCCGGCCTCCTCGAAAGCGTCCCGCCGCTCCAGATCGACCAGCGCGGATGCCGCATCGGGAAAGGCGCTGTACGGATAGGTCTGGGCGGCGATCCGCTGGGCCTCGACAAAGATCGCCCATCCTGAGCCGAGGCGGCGCAACGCGTTGTTGAGGCGGGCCGTAACGCCGACCAGCTCCGCAGACGTCGCGCTGTCGAGATCCGGACCGCGGAAGCGCGCCGTCCGCTGGAACGATCCGTCCTTGTTGAGGGCCACACCGCGCTCGACCAGAGCGGCCCAGGGCAGAAAATCGGGAAGGCTGGCGGGCCGATTGCGATATTCGGCGAGGTTCAGCATGGAAGCCTCATGTGGCAAGATAGGGCGGATAGCGGAGATGACGCCGAACGACGTCCACGAACTGCGGGTCGCGCTTGGCCGCCCAGACGGCGGCGGCGTGCCCCACGGCCCAGATCAGCGCGCCGGGGATCCACAGGCGCAGGCCAAGCGCGATGGCCGCCGCCAACGTGCCGTTGGCGATCGCGACGCTGCGCGGCGCGCCGCCCATCAGGATCGGATCGGTGAGCGCGCGATGAACCGGCGCGAAAAAGCCCGGCACCTCTGGATCGACAACCGCAGCCATCAGACCAGCGCCCCGCCCGAGAAGCTGAAGAAGGTCAGGAAGAAGCTCGACGCGGCGAAGGCGATCGACAAGCCGAAGACGATCTGGATCAGCCGGCGGAAGCCGCCGGCTGTGTCGCCGAACGCAAGCGTTAGCCCTGTCACGGTGATGATGATGACGGAGATGATCTTGGCGACCGGTCCCTGCACCGACTCCAGGATCTGATTGAGCGGCGTCTCCCACGGCATCGAGGAGCCGGAGGCGTAGGCCGCGGGCGCGAACGCGACGGAGATGAAGGCGATCGCCGCGACACCGGTGAAGTGGCGGCGCATGCTTCGGATCACGGAAGCAAACTGAATCATGATGGGTCTCCGGCAAGCGAGGGGCCGCCGCCCGCCCCGGCGGACTGGACACGGTAATCGCCGGTGGCGGGATCGAGGCCGGCGACGAGAGCAAGTTCGGCAAGGCGGCGTTCACTGCCGCGGCCGCGCAGCACCGCTACGAGATCAATCGTCTCGGCGATCAGCGCCTTGGGAACGGTGAGGACGGCTTCCTGGATGAGCTGCTCGAGGCGTCGAAGCGCGCCCAGCGCGGAGCCTGCGTGAATCGTTCCGATCCCGCCGGGATGGCCGGTGCCCCAGGCTTTGAGGAGCTCCAAGGCTTCGCTGCCCCGCACCTCCCCGATCGGAATACGGTCGGGGCGCAAACGCAGCGAGGACCGGACCAGGTCCGACAGCGACGCGACGCCGTCCTTGGTGCGCAGCGCGACCAGATTAGGCGCCCGGCACTGTAGCTCGCGCGTGTCCTCGATCAGCACAACGCGATCAGTGGTGCCGGCGATTTCGGCGAGCAGTGCGTTTGTGAGCGTGGTCTTGCCGGTCGAGGTGCCACCAGCGACCAGGATGTTGTTGCGCGAAGCGACAGCGGCCTTCAGAGCCGTCGCTTGACTGGCGGTCATCGTACCAGCGGCGACGTAGTCATCGAGCGTGAACACCGCGACGGCGGGTTTGCGGATCGCAAAGGCAGGCGCCGCAACGACAGGCGGAACCAGCCCCTCGAACCTCTCTCCCGTCTCGGGGAGCTCGGCAGAGACGCGGGGGCTTCCGGCATGGACCTCGGCACCGACATGGTGCGCGACCAGGCGCACGATGCGCTCGCCATCGGCCGCCGTCATCGTCCGTCCGCTATCCTCCAGGCCGCCTGACAGCCGATCGATCCACAGCCGACCATCGGGGTTGAGCATCACCTCGACGATCGAGGGGTCTTCGAGGAAAGTCGTAATTGCCGGGCCAAGCGCAGTGCGCAGCATGCGCGCGCCACGCGAGAAGGCTTCCGAATGGATTGAAGTGACCCCCACGATCGTCCCCCGTCGAACGCCAATCACAAAGTGCGATGGGCGATGGGGATGAATAGAAGAGGCAGGAAATGGGTTAGTTCAACAAGTATTCAGCCGGTGTAGAAGTGCAGCGTAGAGCCGAGTAAAAAGACTTGCTGGATCGAAAGCGTGCTGATCGGACCGTGACCACGGATCTCTGCAACAGCTTGCGTCAATCAATCAGGTTGTGGCTGCGCAGTCCCTGCCCTAGTCGGAAATTCGGCTCCAACGTCTGCTGTTCAGGTTGGATCGAAGAGAGCGCCGTGTTGTGAAAGCGACGCTGTTGAGCCATCTCGAACATCCCGAATCAAGTGCCTTCCTAGAGAGGCTGCCTATTAAGTCCCCGCCGCAAAGTGCTATCCTATCCATTCCCTTGGCCGGGTCCTTTTAAAGGGGGGGCACATGCGACGGCGGGACGTCGTAACGGGTACGGCGATCACCGCAGCCCTGAGCTCGCCAAAGCGGCATATGCTCAGGCCCTCGGATCAACCGCATCGCGACTGTCCATCTGGCCCGCTTTAGATGCCTGCTTCCAGAGCAAGGCGGACCTTCAACTTCGATGCGTTACGCCACCCGATTTGTGAGTTTATGGTCCAGTGCGGTTGTCGAAATATTTCGATCTTCAGAGGGCATCGCCAATGTTCGAAAGAATAATAGGGATAGTCAGAGATTTTTTCCAAAGCCATTGGAGAGAGATTATTGAAAACTCTCCCATCTTGCGTCGGCTTTATAGATTACTTCTTTTGGTCAAGCGGAAGCTGCAAGGACTCCTAATCAGGAGATTTTTGCCCGTAGTTCTTACAGTATTGGCGTTATCGCTATGCGCAGTAGTATTTTTACCGCATTTATTTTTTTCTGATCGCTGCTATCTAATGTCAGTCACAAGCGTGACAGTAAGAAATACAACCGCAAGTCGCCCCTGCGTTCACGGAGCCCTGCTTGCCTTTACGACTAATGCCGGAAAGAGTGTGTTTTTTTCGGCAGAGATAACTTCTGAAGATCCAGTTCACGGCCGTTGGTATCAAAACGACTTTGTCAGCAAGAGCGCGTATCCGGATTATATCAATTTTCGATATGACGTAGAGGATAAGGAGTACCTGATTGATGTCGACCTCGGCAAATGTCGAATCGAGACACCTGACGATCCCAAGCCGCCCGGACGGGCTCACTTTACTGGCATTCGCCTTATTACCACAGAACCACGCCCCGGCCCCAACGCAAGGCCATCGAAATACTTCTGTAATACCGTGCCGGCCGACAATCCAATGTACAAGGATTGTGATTGGATTAGATACGAAATCGCCATACCAAACGTTATGCCGACACATATTTGCAAACCTCATGGTTGGCTTGATTTTTGGACTGGCAATAAGGAGATTGAATTGACGGACGCGAGATACATTTGCGGCAGACCGGTAAGATTCGATGCAGGTTCGAAAAAGATCGAGCCGCTGGAGAATTGGGAGCCTTGGGGGGCGATCGGGTCTGTATGGTGCGACTAAGCAAGATTCTGTGGCCTTCAGGTAAGGTGCTTCAGGAGTGCTCTTTGCGCAAAGGATGGATGTCAACGAGCGCGCCTGCGGTGCCGTCGGCTCTACCTGATCGAAGCGAATTTTAGGAAGGAATCGAACAGGACTCCGCCGTGATCAGGGCAGCGGCAACCGGCCCCAACATCTTGTCGGTGCGAAACGGCTCCTGTGGTGCTTGCTGCTTGTTGCCCTTGTGCGACATGGCGGCCGGCCCCGAGCAGGTGCGAGAGGCAGACCGGAAGTCATCGGTTTTAGGCAAAACGATGCAGATGCTGTGGGGCAGCATCTCTTGAAAATCCATGCTCGTCAACGCGATCTCCACGCTCGGAAAGCATAGAAAATGCGTAGCAGGCAGTCTTAGAAAATGGACCTTGCCTCTTTCTCAAGTTCTTTGATTCGTTTGATCCAAAGCCATGGACCTTGGATCATTTCCGTCGTTGTTGCGCTGGAAAGCGCCGGCGTGCCGCTTCCCGGAGAGACGATCCTAGTTGCTGCGGCTCTTCTGGCCGCCGCCACCGATCAGATCGATATCGCTGTCGTTGTAGCCGCGGCCGCTGCAGGTGCGATCGTCGGAGACGGGATCGGATACACGGTCGGGCGTCGCTTCGGAATGCCGCTTCTTCAAGAATACGGACGGTACATTCGTCTCGATGAAAATCGATTGCTGATCGGTCGCTATCTGTTTTTTCGGTATGGGAGCGCCGTCGTATTTTTTGGTCGCTTTATCGCGGTCCTACGAATGTTTGCGGCTTTGCTTGCTGGCGCAAATGGCATGGCCGCGGGTCGCTTTTTCTTCTTCAATGTGATTGGGGGCATTTGCTGGGCGTGTCTCTTCGGCTTCGGTGCCTACGCTGCCGGAACCGAAATCTATAAGATTTCTAAAGCGCTCAGCCTGGTGTCACTGGTATTGTTTATTGGCGCGGGATCTGCGCTTTCGATCGTTATTCGGCGATATGAAATTGTGCTTCTTCGTCAGGCCGAGCGCGCGACGTTGGATCGCTAATGCGAAATCGAAACGCATGTCCGTTGGCCCTTCTGCGACGTGAGCCGCCGACATCGTCAGACGCGTCCGCGTGCGTTGAGGAAATCGGCGGCGCAATGTCGGTTCTCGCGTTGGAACTGCTTGCGATGCACGGTCTTGAATCGCCGCGCGGCTGGATTTTCGTCCACGCAGGTGAGCGGTCATCGGACGAATAGGCGGCTACCCGCCCGTCGACTCGCTCTCCTGAATATCCTCCGGGATCTCCTGCCGCAGCTTCGGTCCTTGACTGAGCCGTCGCCCGAGGGCGGCGACGAAATTGTCGTAACGCGCGCCCGCTTGCGCCCGCGCTGCCTTTGCAGCTGGTTCGGGGAGTGGCGGTGTCGTCGTGAGCCAGAACCGGACGAACAAGGCCATGGTCTCGACCGAGATCCCCATGTCGCGCTCGAGCCGCGCGATGCGGCGATCGACTTGGTCGAGGCGCTTGGCAATAGCGGCCTCCCGCCGCTCGTCGGCGTCCGGCGACAGGAAGGACGCGATCGCGGCTTCGGCGATGAGCGACATCGGCTGCTCACGCCGGGCGGCATAGGCCGACAGCGCCTTCATGACGTCCTGATCGAGATAGACCGACATCTGGGCTTTCTTCTTCGGCGCGGTCATGCCTGCCTCACAATCCGAGATCGTCACCAGGATCGAGCGACGCTTGGCGCGCGACGCCCTGCATCATGTCATTCATGCGCCTGATCCGCGGGGCATCTTCAGCGAGCTCGTCGGCAAATTCAGACGCAAACTCGTTGTCGAGCGGTTCCTTCTTCTCCACGGTCTCACGCTCCAGTTCCGGTTGCCGCCGACGGTCGGCGGTCTTCGGATCCTCGACGTCGGTCTGGTCGTCGGCCGAGGTCGGCGCCGCTGTTGGGCGCGGCGGGAGTGGCCGTGAACTCCAATCGTCCGGCCGGCGGTCGTTGGGTTTGGTCAGCGCGGGCGGCGCCAGGATGCGCTCCTGGAAACGTCGATCCTCGTAATAGCGCGCCTTCTTGGCGCGAATCGGATGCAGGCCCGACATCATGACGATCTCATCTGATGGCGGGAGCTGCATCATCTCGCCGGGCGTCAACAGTGGGCGGGCGGTCTCCGATCGCGACACCATGAGGTGACCGAGCCAAGGGGCCAGCCGGCTGCCGGCATAGTTCTTCATCGCCTTCATCTCGGTCGCCATGCCCAATGCGTCGGACACCCGCTTCGCAGTCCGTTCGTCATTCGTCGCGAAGCTGACCCGGACGTGACAATTGTCGAGGATCGAGTTGTTTGGCCCGTAGGCCCTCTCGATTTGGTTCAGCGACTGGGCGATCAGGAAACTCTTGATGCCGTAGCCGGCCATGAAGGCGAGCGCTGACTCAAAGAAGTCGAGCCGGCCGAGCGCAGGGAACTCGTCGAGCATCAGGAGGAGCCGGCGCCGTCCGGCCTTGGCCTGGAGATCCTCGGTCAGGCGGCGGCCGATCTGGTTGAGGATCAGCCGGATCAGCGGCTTGGTGCGGTTGATGTCCGATGGCGGCACGACGAGGTACAGCGTTGTCGACCGCTCGCCCGCGACGATATCGCTGATACGCCAGTCGCAGCGCCGGGTCACCTCGGCGACGACAGGATCGCGATAGAGACCGAGGAACGACATCGCGGTGCTCAAGACGCCGGAGCGCTCGTTACCGGACTTGTTCAGCAGCTCGCGCCCGGCGGACGCGACGACGGGATGGACGCCGCCCTCGCCGAGATGCGCCGTCCGCATCATCGCGGCAAGCGTCGACTCGATCGGCCGTTTGGGATCGGACAGGAAGGCTGCGACGCCGGCGAGCGTCTTGTCCTCCTCGGCATAGAGAACGTGGAGGATCGCGCCGACCAGCAGTGCGTGACTGGTCTTCTCCCAGTGGTTCCGCTTCTCGAGACTGCCTTCGGGGTCGACCAGGATGTCGGCGATGTTCTGGACGTCGCGCACCTCCCACTCGCCGCGGCGGACTTCCAGCAACGGGTTGTAGGCTGACGACTTCGCGTTGGTCGGATCGAACAGGAGGACGCGGCCGTGCTGGGCACGGAAGCCGGCGGTGAGCTGCCAGTTCTCGCCCTTGATGTCGTGGACGATCGCCGAGCCAGGCCAGGACAGCAGCGACGGGATGACGAGGCCGACACCCTTGCCGCTCCGGGTCGGCGCGAAGCACAGGACATGCTCAGGTCCATCATGACGGAGATAGGCGCGCTCGAACCGGCCGAGAACCACGCCATCAGGCCCAAGCAGCCCGGCCTGCTCGATCTCCTTCGGCTCGGCCCATCGTGCCGAGCCATAGGTCTCGGCATTCTTCACTTCGCGCGCGCGCCAGACTGACATGCCGATCGCAACCGCCGCAGCGATGATGCCGCCGGATGCGGCGATATAGGCGCCCTCAATGAAGACATGCGGCGCATAGGCATCGTAGGCGTACCACCACCAGAAGAAGGCAGGTGGAAGGTAGAACGGAAAATGAAGCAGTTCGAACCAGGGTTGCCCGAGTTCGGCTTGGAAGCCGAGCCGCCAGGCGGTCCATTCCGTCGCGGTCCAGAACGTCAGCAGGACGATCGCTAAGACTGTGATGACCTGTCCCCAGAGTATTTTAGTCGCGGACATGGCGGTCGCCCTCTCCTTAGATTCGGTGATTGCTGGGATGGCTCACAGGCCGAGCCCCCGGCTGCGCCCAAAACCCCAATCGACGCCACCGTCATCGCGGGCGACGCCGGAGACATGTCGGCCGAGCTGCTTTTCGAGTGAGGGTGTCCACGGCACGAGCTGGAAGCCGAGACCGTCGTCGATCATCGCGAAGCGGCCGGATGCGAGCGCGAAGCGCTGTCGATAGGTCCCGGCGACATAGTCGCCGGCGGCCGGTGGATTGAACGGCTGGCCAGTCTCAGCCGCGAGCTGCTCACCCAATGCTCCCACCTCCCGACGGCGCAGCGTGCCGACGAGGTTCTTCGCGAACACCAATCCGCGCGTCTGGCGCTCGGCGAGACCTTGCTCGATGAGCTGATCGGCCCGCCGTTCCATGGCTTCGCGGACCTCGGCGCCGAAGCCGGCCTGGCCAAGTGCCACCGGATCGCGCGCTACCACCTGCCTGTCGAGCCATGTTGCGCCACTTGCCGTCACTTGCGCTTCGATCGAAAGATCCGAACGGACGGCCAGTGCCACGCGGCGCTGCCCTCGCGCGTCGTCGAATTTGCGGAGCTCGACGATCGAGCCCGGTGCGCTGTCGCCGGCGGCGTCGAGATCGGGCAGCCTGATGTGGTGGGTACGCCCATCGACGCCATCGACCACGGCATAGGCGGTCGCCTTGAGTTCGTCGTCGAGACCGCGATCGACGAGGCGTCCGATGACTGGAACGTCGAGGCTTTCGCCGGCAAGCACATAATTCGCAGTCCCGCGCTCGATACCGCGTTCGGTCAGACTGCGGTGGATGCGTTTAATAATGTCGCCGCGATCGCCGAGCTCGCGCAATGTCGTCTCGGCGACCTCGTCCATGACCCATTGGCCTGGCCCGAGTTGATGCGCGAGGCCGAGGCTCTCCAAGTGCCGCAGCCGGCCGACCTTTAACGCATGGAACTGATCGGGCTGCTGCGCCGGATTGGGTGCAAGGTCGATGACGCCGTGCCGGCCTGCGTCGCGAACAAGCTGGCGATCGAGCTGGGTCCAGCGTTCGGCGTCGACCTGGCGCTCGAGCGAGCGGTGAATGTCGAGATCGGAGCGCAGTCCAAGTTCCTGAGTGACCAGGTCCTGCGCGCGGGCGCGCATTCCTTCCTTGATGTAGGCTCGGGAGATGACGAGGTCCTGGCCGTCCTCGGCGACGCCGCGTACGAGGATGTGGACGTGCGGGTGCTGGGTGTTCCAGTGATCGACGGCCACCCAGTCGAGCTTGGTGCTGAGGTCCACTTCCATCTGGCTGACGAGCTCGCGGGCGAAACCCTTGAGGTCGGCCATATCGGCTGCGTCCTCCGGCGAGACAATGAAGCGGAAGTGGTGCCGGTTACCCTGACAGCGGTCGGCAAAGGCCTTGGGATCGGCATCGTCGGCCTCGGGGCCGAACAGATGGGCCCTCTCCCCGTCCCGGGTGACGCCCTCCCGCCGGAGATAGCCGAGGTGCGCGGCGAGCGGCGCGGAGCGTGCCGTGTGACGGACGACTCGGGTCTTGATCGTCACCAGACGCGAGCGACCAGTCAGCAGTCGGTTCGCCCGCTCACTGGCGACCCGGCCGCGGCCGAAGCGCGAATGACGAGGATTGGTAAGGCGGCCAGCTCGCGAAACGCCGCCGCCGGCGCGCTGAGTGGCAGCAAGCGCCTGGGCGATGAAGGGTTTTGCCCGCTGGCTCCTTGACGAGCGGATGCGGCCAGGCCGAGCCTGAAACTCCTTCTCCTCAGCCATGGCAAGTCTCGGCAATGTGCGAAATTGAGAAGCCGCGCAATGAGTTGATGGTGGGGCGCACATTGCGTGCCGCAGCCACACATTGTCGGTTCAGCAAAAAACGAAAGCAACACCAACCGACCGACCGAGCCGCACATTGCGGCCTTTTATCTCGCCATCGTTCGGTCGTTGCCTCCCCGTCTCCGTCCCCTGCTCTTTCCTCTTCGCAGACGAGCGCTGAGACACGCTTGAGCACGAATTCGCAACTGATGGCAGCGGAAAGCAGCCATCGCGCGACCAATGACCAGATGTCTGCAGCGTGGGTGCTCACCGACGTGCATCGATCTGGGTTTTCATGTTGGCGATGCGGTGCGGTCATTGCGATCGTCCCGTTGCCCCGAGCGCGACGAACAGGCCTTCCGACTGCGGCGCGATGGCCGAGAGATCGTGCACAGGAACGGCAGCCGGCATGTCGCGCGCTGGCCGATCGGATGCCACTCGCGCGGCAGATGACGGCCCGTCAGCGCGCCCGAAAAAGAGCGGCGCCTGTGTCCAGGATGAACGAGAAGAGGCCGCGACGAGGAGAGGTCCTGGCGTGCTCTCCGCATCGACAAAAGGGACGATGGCCGCGACATAGGCGACCGTCTCGGCGGGCAGCGGGCGATGTCTATCGCGAAAATCCTCGTAGCGGCCGGGACCTGCATTGTAGGCCGCGAGGAAACCCGGCGAGCCGTAGCGGTCGTGCAGCTCGCGAAGGAAGGCGGCGCCGGCGAGGATGTTGTCATGCGGCTCGAAGGGATCACGTCCGAGACCGTAGCGCGCGCGCATGTCCGCCCAGGTCTTGGGCATGAGTTGCATCAGGCCGAGCGCGCCCTTGGGTGACACGGCGCGCCGGTCGCCACCGCTCTCGATCCGCATGACGGCGCGGATCCAGGCTGCCGGAATGCCAAAGCGTCGCGCGGCTTCCGCCACATGAGCGGCATAGCGATCGCTTGCCGGTTGACGTTGCACCGCTGCTGCCTGCGCTGACACCGCCGGCGTTGGTCCGCTAAATACCAGCAGGCAGGCAAGCAGGAGAATGGCAAAACCCGCCATGTCTCCGCCATAACGTGAGCAAGCCATCGTGCTCGCGCTCGGCAAGGATGTGCGCGGCGCGCCAGCCTGCGCCCGCCCTTGACTGCCGCGGCGCACGACGGCCAACTGACGCCTGAGCCGGACGAGGCGATGTGATGACGTGAACAAGGAAACGAAGCTTTGATGCGCCTTGTCGCCGGCACGCGTGACGAGCCCCTGCATGCGATCAGTCCCGCTCGGCGCGCTGGGGCTGACGATTCCAGTTCAGCGTCCAGACCGATTTGTCATCGCCGGACTGGAAAAGATTGGCGCGGATCGGCCGCGACAGCGTGGGATCGTCGATGATCAGCGAAACATAGTCGCCGGCCTTCTCGCCGGTGCGCTTCCAGCCCGCGCCGATCTCGGGTCCTTCGCCATCGCCGAGGCGAACGCGGTAGTCGGGCGCGTTCTCGGCATCTGAGGATTCGGCCGGGACGAGGGTGAGAATTCGCTCGAAGAAAAGCGTTTCAATGCGTCCAGTGAAACCGGATTTCTCGCGGGTGAACTGACCGATTTGCGCCATGGGAAACCTCCTTGGTTGGCGGGTTTAAGAAGCGGGTCAATGGGTGGCGGCGCGCCAGACGAAGCGGCCGTCGCCGGCCTCGTCGGTCCAAAGCGGGACCGCGCGTGCGACGATCGAGGTGACAGGGAGCGAGCCGAAATAGCGGCCGTCCAGGCTGTCCGGAACGGTCGGGTTCATGAGGAAGACCTCGCCCGACTGGAGGGTGATGCAACCGCTCCAGCGCGGCAGCGGACGGCCGAGATGGTCGCGATCGTGCGCGTCGCCGACATCGACAGCATCGACGGTGACAGTCTCGCCCGACCGGCACACACTCTGCCCGGGCAGCGCCAGCACATGCTTCAGCAGCGGCACACCTTTCGGAAGAAAGCCGCCATCGGCGAGGAAGCTCGCGATCGGCTCTGGTAGCCGCATCACGACCAATTCCATTGCGCGCAGCTCTCCGACCGGATGCAGCGTGTAGAAGCCCGTCGGCGTGCTTGCGGTGGCGTTCCAGATCAGCCGCGGCGCGGGATGAAGGAATCCCAGGCCGCTGGCGGTGAGCATTGGTATGCACGTCAGCACGATGTAGCCTAAGCGGGTCATGGCGTGACGCTCCGGCGCTTGAGCCAGGCGACGTGCTGCTCACGCGTGTAGGCGCGCGGCGCGTGGCCGGCGGCCAGGCGGTTGTGGAGATGCCGCCAGTATTCGGGCGCGGCGTCGGCCGGATCGATGGCGAGCGCCTCAATGGCGTCGACCGCCTGCAACACGCGCTCGACCTTCGGCCAGCTATCGACACGCAGCAGTATCTCGCCGCCCGGCCGCACGAAGGGCAGTGTCTGATAGGGCTGGCCGGGTTCCACTGCGCGGACTATGTCCATGCGGGAGACCACGGTGCCATAGTCGTTTGAAGCCCAGCGGACGAAGCCGAAGATGCTGCCGGGCGCAAAACTAGAAACGCTGCGGCGGCGATCGAGGATCTTTTCTTCAGCGCGACGGCCGAAGCGCAGCCAGTGCTCAATCCTCTTCTCGACCCAGGTGAGCTCGACACGCGTGAGCGCAACGCCGCGCCGATGCGAGGCCGGCACGGCACGCGGCGGCAAGGCCTCATTGTCGTTCATGACGGCTCTCCGGTCTCAGTGGGAATTCTCGGGCCAGCAATTCGCGCAGCATGTCGGCGACGGTGACGCCGCGTTGGAACGCGACGACCTTGATGCGACCGCGCAGCGCCGGCGTGACATCGATGGTTAGACGCGCGGTGTACCCCGCTGCGTCATTCATGCGACGCGGCGAGGTCGCGCCGGCCTTGATCCAGCGTTCGGCATTGCCAGGTCGCGATGTGAATCCGCGCTTGGTCGAACGTTCGCTCATGGCCCGCACCTCGCGACTTCGGCGGCGAGCGCGGCGATCTCGCGGGCAGCTGCACTCCGCTCGGCGAGCTCGAAGACGAGCCGGCCTGACTGCGCTGCGTCAGCGAAGACGACGCGCTGACCGATAGTGCTCGCGAGCACCGGCGGATCATGATCGGCGAGCGCCTCAGCCGTCCCGCGGGCGATGAGGGAGCGCGCGCCATAACAGTTGAGCACGAATCGAGCGGCCAGTTGCGGACGATGGAATCGGGCCTCACGCAGCAGAGACAGCATCTCAGCCGACGCCCAGCCATCGAACGGCGACGGTTGCACGGGGATCAGCACGAGGTCGGCCGCCAGCAGTGCCGAACGTATCAGTCCAGCGACGCGCGGCGGTCCGTCAATGACAACGTGATCGGCAGTGCGCGCGATCTCCCGCGCCTCGCGATGAAGCGATTCGCGGGCAAGGCCAACGACGCCGAACAGCCGTGAGACGTTCTCCCGCGCCCGCTGCTGTGACCAGTCCAGTGCCGAACCCTGCGGGTCGGCATCGATCAGGGTCACACGCTTTCCGCTCAGCGCCCATTCACCGGCGAGGTGCAGAGCGAGCGTGGTCTTGCCGACACCACCCTTCTGGTTGAGTAGTGCGACAATCATCGCTTGCCTCCCGCCTTGTGGTCGAAAAGCAGAAGAGATTGTTGGCGGCTTGAGTGCTTGTTTGACTGCGGCTCAGCGCTCGCGCCGGCGTTATCCGCACGACGCACAGGTCCACTACAATAGTTAGATTCTAAGTTAGACTCTAAGTTAGATTCTAATACGTGCGTGCGAAGTCCCGATGGAGCTGCGTGCGGAGTCCAGATAGGGTTTGCGTGCGAAGTCCCGAGCGCTTCCACAGCGCCGTCCACAGGGTCAGTGGACAACTTTGCCGGCAGAATGCGAAGCAGCTCGCGGCGTCCCTCGCGTTCGATGTGTAAGCTGTAGCCAGGGAGTGGCTGGCGTGCGGCGATAAGTCGGATCTGCAGCGCGAAATCGGAAACTCGCACCAAGCTGCCGGATTTCTTGTGGAGGTGCGCGATCTCGAACAGCCATCCTTTTGGCTGACGACCGGCATGCTTGCGAGCGACGCGGTACAGCCAGCGTTCGATCCCGCCGGTCAGTCGGAAGTACGCCGGATCGATCGTGAGAACGAGGGAGCGATCGATCACGCCGCGATAGAGCCAGTCTGGGAGAACAAATTCCATGCCTTCCACGCGACCATCGTGCCTCGCGCATTCCTCCCACTCGTTGATCCAGGAAAATTGGTACCGCCGCCAATGCTCGCCCTGCCGGATGCTGGTGCGGATCACGGTCGCCTGCAGACGGGCCAGTGCGCCCTTCAAGAGCCTGTACTCGCGCGCCCCGGTCTGTCGGCCGACTGCGATCAGAAGCTGGTAGGGCGTGAAGCGCAGGAAGCGCGAGGTCTTCAGACCGAGGTTCTCAGCCTCGACAATCTGGCTCGCCGCCCAAATCAGCACGTCGGCGTCCCAGATCGTCGCCATACCGTGTTCGGGAACCGCATAGACTTCGACGCGCACGTCGCCGGCCTCGTAGAGGATCGGCCTCGTGCGCTTGGCCTTGGCGAGTGAGAAGAATGGCCGCTCCATCAGGTCGCGCTGATCGCGCGGGCTGGCATCGCCGGTGGCGACAACGAACGGGTCGAGCTTGCTTCGCTCGCTGGGCGTGATGAGGCGGCGCGACGACATGGGCGAGCGTTGCCTTAGCGGTGCGCGTGGCCGGCGGCGCGGGCCTCGACGTAGCGCGGATCGGACGTCGAACTGCAGGCGGCCTGATCCGCCCAGGCTTCGAGATCGCCGATGGCGTAGACAACGCGGCCGCCGAGCTTGCGGAAGGTTGGGCCGTTGCCATGGCAGCGGTATTTCTCCAGCGTGCGCGGCGAGAGGCCAAGCAGGCGCGCGGCCTCAGGGGTGCGCACGTAGCGCGTGGTGAGCTGCGCGGTCCGGTCGAGCATGGGAGATCTCCGTCTTGTCTCGAAGCGCCGCGGCCAAGTCGCGGCATGTCGGGGCCAGAGTGGCGGAGAGTTCAGGCGTTGGGGGTGGACGAAAATTTTCGCAGATGCGTGTCCCCCGCGTCGCAATCAGACGAAGCGAGGCGTAACCAGCGGGGCGCGGGTTGGCGTCATCACGGCGGTTGCTTAGAGGCGTCGACGGGCCGGTCAGAGGCCGCACAAAAGTTTCAGATACCCCCGTTCGACCAAGGTGATTGAATCATGAACGAGCCTGGTCGCCTTACGGCGGGCATGCGAATCCTTCCACTCGACCGAACGGCGCTGGGCGTGGTCGGAGGCGAGCACCTTCGCTGCCACGTCTCGTGGGCCGCCGCCCAAGTCGTGAACGTCGAAGGCGTGAAGGAGCTGGATCAAACGCCGCCTTTGAAACGATGTCAGCCGCAAGGCCGCCGGCAGAAGACCGATACGCTGGTCCCCAAGGCGGCGGACCAAATGTAGCGCCACCTCAAGTCGCAATTCGGACATGCTGTCGAGCGGCAGAAGCACAGCGGGACGGCGCGCCGCCTGTTCGTCCGGCAAGCGAATATGGAGTTCACCAGATTCGTCTGCGATCACCAGCTCACGCCCGTCGGCATCCGTCCGCTCGACGAGCGGCAGCCCGAGGACGTTGCGATCGAAGGATGTGGTGGTATCGAAGCCGGACGGCGCCGGCGCCAAGATCAGCGTTCCCGGTGATACCTGGGGGAGCCATAGGGCTGGTTCGAGCCCAACCGGAGTGCCTGGGTCATGGGCGAAACCGCAACCCCCAACGACGTGCAAGTTCGGAACGGACAGTCTCGGGATCAACGCCGCCGCGCGCGATCTGATGCTGTGTGCGGGCGAAGTCGCGGCGGTACTCAGCATTGCGGCGCAGGAACTCAAGGGCGAAGCCCGGGCGCTCGAGCCGCTTCAGGCGCTCAATCGTCTCCGGCGAGCGCCAATACTGTGTGGGCATGGGGTGTATCCTCTTGCTTTTCTTGTTCTGTCGTCCCGAAGGACGGACACACCACCGTCTCGAAAGACAGTCCGGCAAACTAGACCCGTAGGTTGCATCACCTACGATCACAATTTGCGTGACTGTCGACCGCGGTCACTGCATCCGCGGCTCGAACAGATGCCGATATCCGGCTTCCGTCATCCAGCGGGCGCGCGCGAGATGGCTATCATGGACGATTTTGGCACGGTCTGGTTCTCGGGCAGGGTCGAGACCGAAAATCACCTGGACGACCTCACGCCAGTCGGCGCCCTCTTCTTCAGCCATTAATAGCTGAATATAGATCGCGAGATTTTTCTCGTCGTAGGCGTTCACACGATCGGTTTGTGGCGGCTGGTCCTGAAACGGCGCTTCGTTCATTGCAATCATTTCCCCCTCAGCATCAAAGCAACACTAGACATTCATTTGGGTGCGGAACTTTGCAAGCTGCGAATTGTCACGCGACCTTCACGCGATGCGCAGACTGCATCGCGGTGCTCCCCCCAAACGGCAAACATGCCTTGGGCAGAGCTTATGAATAGCATGGCGCTGCACGAATCGGAACGATCGTTCCTGGAACGATAGTTCCGATATTGGTTCCCTTGTCGCCATGGATCTCAAGGAGGTCATGGCGATCAATCTGCGTCGGAGTCGTCATGTGAAGAAGATGACGCAGGAAGAGTTGGCCGATCGCGCCGGACTGAGTGTCCGTTACGTTGGCGCAATCGAGCGTGCCGATGTGTCGGCCAGCGTGACGGTGCTGGGCCGAATCGCAGAGGCGCTGGGCGTCGAAGCAACTGACCTGATTAGGCGAACGACGGTTCATTCTCATCGTGCGCGATAACAAGATGCGTTTGTGCTCGAAGGTGGCACTAACACATTGGGAATCATCTCGACGTTGCGTCACGCATAAGTGGATAGGCCGGCTTCACGCAAATCTGATCTGTCTCCAAAGAACGCTTGCTCTGGTCCAATGGACGAAGGCGTAGTTGGCGAGATGGAGTAGGTGCAATGACCGCCCTGTACGAGCACTTGCCAGTCGATATCCGCGAAACGGTAGACGCCTATGTCGCGGATCTCAGGCCCCACCCTTGGCGAACTCGGTTCTTCGCACTGATTGACCTTCTAGAAGAGAAATTGGAGTCTAGAGCCGAGCCAAAGCCCTGGCGCCTGATCCAACAATGGACAGGCATCGTGACGGCGACGTTGGAACACTTGCGGCCCGACAGTTCGGTCGTCGAATGCCTAGGGCTGATGAGCATCAGCTTCAACGAGCAGTGGCGCGCTCAGGCGCTCGGCCAGATCGAACGCGATCCGACGGTGCTGGACCGGCTCGTCGCGATCTGTCCCGACTGGGAAGACATCGTCGATAGCGTTTTAGAGGCCCATCAAAGACGGCCGATCAAACCGGGACGCGGGCGCTGATCTGTTACGCCCTCCCCACTCGCGTCGTCACGGCCAACGAAACGCCTTCGGAGCCCTGAGCTTGGCAATACCTCGCCCGGACTAGCCGGACGTCGCATGGCCATTATGGCGATATCTGCATAACGCGCACAATGGCCAAAGGGATTCGAGAAACTACTGATCGACGCAATGCAGCCATTGACGACAAATACGCCGAACGGCCCGATTTAGCCTACATCTGACTTTGAATGCTACCGTTGCGCGGAAACAAGAAGCATCATCGGTCGCTCCAACTCTTCCTCCAGCTCTGGCGTTTGTGTGATCTGCTCGGGAGACGGGGCAAACTCTTCGACGGCAAGGATCCGGAAGCCTGAACGGATCAATGTGGTGAGCGTCGTGCCGATGGTCCGGTGATACTTGATCACGCCTTTCGCAAACCAGTCGGTCTGGCGCTCTCCTTCGATCGAGTAGCCATTGACCAGCCACGTCTTGCGCCCCTCCTCGTCGGCGATCCACTGCGGATGGACCGCTGCCATGAAGATCGGATGCTCGATGGTGAATACCATATGCGCGCCCGGCACGAGCGCCTGGTGGACCATGCGGACGAGACGGCTGAAATCCCTGATATAGTGGAAAGTGAGTGCACTGTAGGCGAGATCAAAGGCTGCCCCTGGCAACTCCACTGTCTCCAGGTCTGCAATCCGGTATTCAATTTCTGGATCGTGGGTATCTGCCTTTGCCCGGCTGATCATGTTTTCGGAGAGGTCCAGGCCAAGCACCGAGGTTGCGCCTTGCTTGCGCATCCAGCGCGATGTCCAACCAAAGCCGCATCCCAGATCGACGACGCGCTTGCCGGAAATCGTCGGCAACATCGCACGTATGGAAGGCCATTCGGGCGCACCGTCCAGGCCGCGAATCTGTCTTGGAAGCTGACTGTAACCGGCGAAGAAGTCCGGATTGTCGTAGATATTCTGTGCCATGATGTTCTCCATCTGGTTAGACGGAACGAGGCACATTCACAAAACGGAAAACCTCGTCCGCATGGGGCGAGGCCAAAGTTGGCGATACGCTTGATGAGTTAGCGTGGTCGGCATCCCGGCATCCCGCCTGTGGGGATACCGGTAAACCGGGAGACAATGTGGGTGTCCTTGTCGACCATGGCGTTGAACATCCCTTATTCAGTTGTGCTGGTCAAGCTATAGCGGGTCAATCAGAGTCAACAAAACTCTTGCGCGCGACATTATCGGGCAATCATCTCCGCGACTCCGACGCCAGCCCGATTGTCGCGCGCTTCAGCCCAGATTGTCGCAGTATGGCGCGCTCTGGCGCTTGGCCAGATCGAACGGGATCCCGCGGTGCTGGACCGACTCGTCGCCATCTGTGGAATGACATTGGCGAAAGCGTGTTGGAGGCCAATGAAAGACGGCCAATCAAACCGGAACGGGCTCACCGTCGTTGATCGGAATCTGCTACGCCGTCGACACCTGCGCCGTCGCCACCGCCGGAAAGGTCCGCGCGCCCAGCCCTTCAACATGGCGATGCCCCGCCCGGACCAGCCGGGCGAGGCATTTTGGGTCGGGTCAGTCGCCGTTGCGACGGCTGGGGCGGGACCAGATCAGGCTGAAGCCCTCACCGCCCTCGTCGTCGAAGAGGTTGGCGAAGATCGGAGCCGTGAAGCTCGGATCGTCGAGCTTGAGACCGAGATAATCGCGGCCCTCGTTGGAGCGCTTGGACCAGCCGGCCCCGATCTCAACTCGGCCGACATAGACCCGGTGGCTGGGTGCATTGTCGCCCGAGCGGCTGGTTTCGGGGACGATCCGGACGTTCCTCGCCTGGAGCGAGAGGGTGACGATTTCGCCGGTGAACTCGTTGTTGCCGGTCTTCTTGAAGGTGCCGATGGTCGCCATGGTAGTTCTCCTTGATCTCTGTTTTCCGAGCCCGCACCTTGCGGCCTCGATGGTGATCGACAGGGCCGGAGGCGATCGACGGCGCACCCCGAAGGGGCTCGACAGCAAAGGAGGAGCTTTCTTGTCTCGCGAGGAATGACGGCGCAGCCGGCAGGGGAAGAAAGTTGTGACGCCGCTGTTGCGCCATAGGCGGTCGAGGCGTCAGCCGGCCTTCGGCCAGATCAATCCATCGAAGAGGCCGTTCGGTGCGCTCGATCTAAACAGAGCTGGCATCAAGGAGAACGTGGCGACGTATGCGCCAACTTGGGATCCGGCAAGAGAACGGGCGAACGAAACCTCCCCGCGTGAACCGAAAACGGGCAGTTGCTTCCACGAACATTGCTCGGCGGCACGCCCCCACCTATACCAGTCGGCATTGCACCGTGGCCTGGCCGTGGCTGAGCCCACCATCGCTCACGGGTGCCTCGCGCTGGGCTCGAGCGACGATCGGTCTGAGCTTCGCCGCTCCGATCAACACCACGCCTTCACACGGCGACGGCCGCGTAGCTATCGAAAGTATGATCTGGTCCCGCCTCGTCTTCCGCTGAGACGGGATCAGTCTCGTACCAAGCCTTGTCCGGCTGGTCCGGGCGCGGCCACGCCTGTGAAACGCAGGAACGCCGTGACGCTGACCGCGATGGCGCCGACGACCGAGATGATCATCTGCCAGGTCGCCGACGGCATCACCATTTGAGCGATCCCATGCGTGGCGCTGTAGCCGGCAACGGTTGCCGGCGCGACGAAGAGGAGAATGAGCAGCAGTCGCAACCACGTCCACGGTACGAAGCCGAGCGCGAATTGTCCGACGCCGAAGGTCGCGCCACCGGCCGAAAGACCGATCAACATACCACCGAGCAAACCGGCGCCGGTGTCGAAGGCCCAGATGCCAACCGTCAGGCCGACAAAGAAAGGCAGCGCAAAGACGGCAAGCGTGAACATGAGCCAGCACAAGAAGCCGATGCCGACGATGACGAGCGGTGGTCCAAGGATCATCATGGTGGTCTCCGCGAGATACAATTCTGACGGTCGCGTCTTCCACCACCACCACGGCGCAAGCCGGAGCATAGCCGAAAGGGAATGTGATCGGGAGCGGAAATCCGAAAGGACTTCCGCTGGCGAACCGGCACGCTACGGCATTCCCTCCTCATGGAAAGGGATCGAATTCGTGGACGACGGCAGCAGGATCGCCGTCGTATTCGGCGGCCGGCATGACGCCGTATCCGCCGGTGCCGGCCCGGAAGATGACGACGCAGACCATGAGGGTGGCGGCGAGGCTCCAGCCATTGGCGAAAGCGAGAGACTGAGACATTGATCCGGCTCCTGTGCTGTGGCGGGCGCCATCCCCGCGCGACAGGCGCCCGATGTGTCCGGCCAGGGGCCGCAATCACCGCGTAGGTAAAGGCGAAGTGGCGGCACGCTTCAGCGTAAGCCGACCCCTCGCGGGTTGATGGCGTCAGGCTCCTGGCCGGACCAAGGATCAGCGCCATGGAAGCGGGGTGGCGTCTGCTGGCAGGAGCCGTGTCCAAGCCCACTGTCGATTGCGGCCGAAGCCTCGTTCTCCTCACGGTACGCCAACCGTTCGGCTAAGCTGCGCTTACGGGTCGACACGATGGCTGAGGTGGGCGCCATGGCAGAGTTCACGGGACGCGAACTGCATCTGGTGAAGAAGGCGCTTGCCATTGCAGTGCTGGCTATTGAAAGGCAGCCGGGACCGTTTCAATCGACGTCTGACCAGAATGACATGAAGGCGCTGCTTGACGGGCTGATCGAGAGCGATACCGAGCTGGCCTTCTATGCGCGCGCTGCACGGATCGCCGCTACTGGCGAGCCGGACTGATTGGGGCCAATCGCCAATACGGGCAGTCCGCCTCCTGGCCGCGTTAGCGATTGAAGCCGAATGGCGGAAACACGGCAACGTCGTGGTTCCGGCGCAGCCGAAAGCGCGGCCCGTAGGGCAACGCACAGGTATTGACGTTCGACGGAAGGGAAGCGTTGTAGCCGGACGTCTACCCTCTGTAGCATCATGGACGACTACCGTAGTAAAAGAGAGCGCCTGCGATTTTTTAGACTTGTCCTGATATTATTTGTCGAGGCATTGCGATTCTTACGGTGGCTGACTTCCCGCCTACGTCTGCAGCCCGAAGTCGTCACGACCATTCGAGCCTCAACAGGCAGAACGAGGACGCGATATGGGAGAGATCAATATCCCCCGTGATCAACAAGATGCCCTTGCGGCGATCGATACCAACGAGCTGGACAGGGTTATCGAGCAAGCCATCCGCGGGGAACGATTGGGTGATTTGCACCGTCTCCCTCTCACGGGCTGCGGCCCCTACATTGCAAAGCAACTCCATTCCTTGGAACAGGCCTTGACGGAACACCGCGAAGCCAAGGCGCCACGAAAGCGCGCGGAAACAGCAGACACCCTCCGACGCGCGGGCCGTGACCTATCCTTCGCAGTTGCGGCTATGAAGCGCCGGATGGAAACGGAACAGAAGGATGGCCAGCTCTTCCACGTCGATGACCAGATCATACCGCCCTACCGCTTTGACAAACGCCTGAGTGTCAGAGTGAGCTATCGGTGGCGCCGGACCGGCGATGACGAGTGGAGGCTCGGCAGCATAACCTTCGTCCATGACGTGGATCCACGTCCCGACTATACGACTCCTGCTCCCAAGCGAAAGCCGAGCGCTGCCAAACAGGAGCAGGAACGACAGTCCAAGCTGTATCAAACGTGGGAGCACCTGAAGAGAGGAGCGCTCTATTCGGTCAGGGACTATTTTAGAGACGGTGGTGACGGAGACAAGATCCCGAAAACATTCCAGGCAACGGTCGATTCACAAACCCGCGAGCTGAACAACTACAGCACTCAGTTCTGGCGCCAGCAACCTTGAATTCCTTCGTCTATCCGGAGGACTGAAGGTGGCGGCGCTTAAGCGCCGCCCGTGCCGAAGCTCCAAACCGGGATGCCGAGCTTTTTGGCCTTGTCGGCGAGATTGTCCTGAATACCCGTGCCTGGGAAGTGCAGGACGCCGATCGGCAGCTCGTGGAGCATTGCGTCATTGCGCTTGAACGGCGCGGCCTTGGCGTGCTTCGTCCAGTCAGGCTTGAAGGCGATCTGCGGGACCTTGCGATTGTCGGCCCATTTGGCCGCAATCAGCTCGGCGCCCTTTGGCGATCCGCCGTGCAGCAGCACCATGTCCGGGTGCTTGGCGTGGACCTGGTCGAGCTTGGACCAGATCAGCCGGTGGTCGTGGAAGTCGAGTCCGCCGGTCAGCGCCACCTTCGGCCCTGCGGGCAGAAGCAACTGGTTGTCGGCGCGCTTCTTCGCGGCCAGGAAATCGCGGCTGTCGATCATCGCGGAGGTCAGATTGCGGTGGTTGACCTTCGACCCATTGCGCGGCCGCCAAGCGGAGTGGGTCTGACGTTCGAACTGGTCAGCGGCCCGGTCGCGCATCAGCTCAAAGGCGTTGCGTCGCTCGATCAACGTCTGCCCTTCTGCCGTCAGTCGTTCCAGCTCGACGGATTTGATCTCGCTGCCGTCCTGCTCCCGCTGAGACCGCTGCTGCGCCAGCTCGTTGTCGTCGAGCTCGCGCTCGATCCTGTCGATGGCGCGATGGAAGACGTTCGCCGTCGACCAGAGCAGGTCTTCGAGGTCGGGCTCAAGGCGGGTATCGCCCAGCGCCACCACCAGGGCATCGAAGATGTCGGCGATGCTGCCGGCGAGAACGTTTGCTTCGGGAAGCGGCCGGGGATCGGGCTCGTCGTGGAAGGGTCTGTAGCCATGGAGCTGGAGTTCCTGGAGGACCTGGTCGGTCGGGGATGAGCCGTGGTGCGGCTCGAAATCATCATTGTGGTCCGTGGTCATTGCGGCTTTCCTTCGGTGGATTGACCGCGCCCATCGCGGCCTTCATGGCGACGAAGGCGGCGGGCGGAACGGACTTGCACCCGCAGCGCAGCGAAAGGCCGAAGCGAAGCGGAGGACCGAAGGGGGCCGACTATTTTGCCTCGCGATGTAAAGGCGGCTCTGCCGCCGACGGAAAATAGTCGGCCCACGAGGTTGCCGGTCCGGGCCGCTTGCCGCCCGATCGCCCTCTCAGAAGGCCGTGGGCGCGGTCCTCTTCGACGAAGAGGGGAAGCATGGCCATCGACCCTGTGGTGGGGGAACTGCCGCGCCCCCTCCCCCCGTTCCGGCTATGCCGCCAGCTCCATAAAACGCGCGACGTCCTGCGCCGCGATCTGGACCCGACTGATTGCGCGAAGCCTGTCGATCCCGAGCAGGCGGAGATCTTCATTGAAGTCGCCAAGCCGTGGCGAGATCACGATCGCTTCGATCCTGGCCTCCTGCGCCCGGTCGATCAACGTGGCCATCGCGCCGTCACCGGCTGGGTCGTCGTCGCGAGCGATGTAGAGCCGGCGAAGCGCATCCGGGAACAGGATTGCGGCGAGATGCGCGGCGGAGAGCGCTGCAACCACCGGCATGGTGGGGAGGACACATCGCAGAGACAGCATCGTCTCGATGCCTTCGCCGGCCGCCATCACCTCGCCCGCCACGCCAAATCGAACTGCGTGACCGAGGAGGTCGCCCATCGCTCGTCGCGGCGTGTCGATCGGCGCTTTGCCGAGCGTCGCCTCGCTGAAACCGTCCGGGTCGAGCCAGGTGCGATGCGCGCCGGTCAGGTGGCCCGAAAGATCGGTGACGGCGGCAATCATCGCCGGCCAGGTCTCGGTCGCACAGTGCTCGTCGGGCCGATAGTAGCAACTCGGGTGAAAGCGCAGACTTCCGGTTTCGTGCAAAGCCGTAATGCCGCGATTGCGGAGATACGATTCTACGAGTGTGCCCACGATCGACTGCGACATGCCGAACAGTCGCCGCGCCGCCTGTGGTGATCCGAGGGGCGCGGGCGATTTTCTCGATCGGAGGCGATTTGGCTCGGGCTCCAGTTCTGGACGCGGCAGACTCAGAAAGCGTCGTGCCTCATTGGCGACATCGCGAAAGTCGATGAAACCGCAGCTTTCGCGAATCACATCGAGGAGATCGCCATGTTCGGCCGAGGCGGCATCGGTCCACTTGCCGGCCGGTCCCTTAGCGGACTCCTTGAGCCGCACGAACATCGAGCGGCCGGGCGTATTGCGAACGTCGCCCACCATCCAGTAACGGCCCTGGCGCTGCCCATTAGACAGGTAATGGCGGCACACCGCCTCGGCGTCACGCGCGAGACGGCGGGCCAGGTCGGAGGCGTCGTGGCGGGCCATCAGGCGGCCTCCCGTTCGCCGATGCGCTCGACCGGATAGTGGTCGAGCACCTTCGCCAACACGGCGGCGCCGGTCGCATCTGATGGCACGAACATGCGCAGCTTCCATGAGATGATCTCGCTGAAGAGGCCGTAGGCGCGCAGCCGGTCACGCATGGTATCAGTGAAGCCGGACAGCTCGATGCGGTGGGCCCCCATCACGCGCACGCGGCGGAGCTGCAAGCCCTGGGCAAGGTCAAGGACGGTTCGGCCCTCCATCAGCGCTGAGTAAGCTTGATCGGGGCTCAAGCTGGTGGTCCCTGCCACGGAAGCGTTCGCCGCCCAGGCCGACGTAACCCTGCGACCGATGATACGCTCGCCCCCGTCGGTCTGAAGCCGATAAACTCGGGTCGAGTCGTTCGGGAGCCGCTTCCAGATCGGCAGCAGCAGGCCGGCGACGATGTAGAGCGTGCTTTCAGCGAACGCCGGCACGTCGGTGACTTCGCCGTTCCATGCGGCGGCAAAAGCCTCGCGCTCGGCCACCTGCCAGTGGCTCTCGTCCACCATCTTGAGCGAAGCATGTTGATGCTCCATCGGGCGGATCAGCCGCACGCGGCGTTCGATCTCGCCGTCATCGAGCATGAGGCTCGGCGCGGGGATCTGCGCCGCGGCCCGGCCCGAGCGCTCGTTGACCAGGAGCACCGCGCGCGAGTCGGCGAGATACTCGATCGCCTGTTCGAGCGTGAGAGGCCGATTGCGGCGGCGCTCGGTGATGGTGAGCAGCCGCGTTTCCGCGCCGGTTGCAGGGTGCGTGTAGATCGAGCGCCGGTTGGTGACGACGAAGCTGTCGGCCTGCAGTGTCTCCAGACCGACGTCGTAGACGCCGCTGGCGATGGCACCCTCAACCTTGGCGTTGAGGAGCTGCTCGAAGGCCGTGAACAGCACCCCTTGCAGGTCGATAGTGAGTGCAAGCAACCGGTTCAGGAACGTGGTGATCGGCGGCAAGTCGTCCTTGATGCCGTTCGCGTCCATGAGCTTTAGGCCTGTGGCGTCCTCGAACGTCTGGAGCGAGCAGCCTTCGACCTTGCCGCATACCAGCAGCAGATAGAGCTGGCGCAGCGCATCTCTGGCGTAGTGGCTCTCCAAATTGTCCTCGGGCCGGAACAGGCCCTGGCCGCCGGTCTGGCGCTGGCCGCGCGTGATGGCGCCGAGCGTGTCGAGGCGGCGGGCGATCGTCGATAGGAAGCGCTTCTCCGCCTTTACGTCGGTCGCAATGGGGCGGAAGAGCGGCGGCTGCGCCTGGTTGGTGCGGTTCGTCCGCCCGAGACCCTGGATTGCGGCGTCGGCCTTCCAGCCGGGTTCGAGCAGATAATGGACGCGCAGCCGCCGGTTCCGGGCTGACAGCTCGGCGTGATAGCTGCGCCCGGTGCCGCCGGCGTCCGAAAAGACGAGCACGCGCTTCAGATCATCCATGAACGCGGCGGTCTCTGCGAGATTGGCGGAGGCGGCACGGTTCTCCACGGCAAGGCAGTCACCCTTGCGCACCACGCGCCGCGAACGTCCGGTCACCTCGGCCACCAGATCTGTGCCGAAACGCTGCACGATCTGGTCGAGCGCGCCGGGAACAGGCGGAAGCGAAGCGAGCCGCTCGATCAGCTCGTTGCGGCGAGCAACCGCCTCGCGGCTTTCGACCGGCTGGCCGTCGCGGAAGATGGGCCGGGACGAGAGATTGCCGTCGCTGTCGGTGAAGGGCTCGTAGAGCTGCACCGGGAAGGAATGGGCGAGGTAATCCAGCACGTATTCGCGCGGCGTGATGTCCACGCGCACGTCGTTCCATTCCTCAGTCGGGATCTCGGCGAGCCGGCGCTCCATCAGGGCCTCGCCGGTCGACACGATCTGGATCACCGCGGCATGACCGTCGGCCAGGTCCCGCTCGATGGAGCGGACCAGGGTCGGCGTCTTCATGCTGGTAAGCAGATGGCCGAAGAAGCGCTGCTTGGCCGACTCGAACGCCGAGCGCGCGGCCGACTTGGCCTGGCGATTGAGCGTGCCGGTCTCGCCGGTGATATTGGCGGCCTGCATCGTCGCCTCGAGATGATTGTGGATGACGCTGAATGCGCCGGCATAAGCGTCATAGATCCGACGCTGCTCGTCGGTGAGCCGGTGCTCGACCAGTTCATACTCGACACCGTCGTAGGAGAGCGAGCGGGCGGTGTAGAGGCCGAGCGCGCGCAGGTCGCGGGCCAGGACCTCCATCGCCGCGACGCCGCCCTCCTCGATCGCCTCCACGAACTCCGCGCGTGTGGCGAACGGAAAATCCTCCCCGCCCCAGAGCCCGAGCCGTTGGGCGTAGGCAAGATTGTGGACGGTCGTGGCGCCGGTCGCCGAGACATAGACGACGCGGGCGTTGGGCAGCGCATGCTGCAGGCGCAAGCCCGCACGGCCCTGCTGCGAGGGGGCGACATCGCCCCGCTCGCCCTTGCCGCCGCCGGCATTCTGCATGGCATGGCTCTCGTCGAAAATGATTACGCCGTCGAAGTCGGAGCCCAACCATTCAACAATTTGCCGGACGCGCGAAAGCTTCTCGCCGCGGTCGTCGGACCGCAGCGTAGCGTAGGTTAAAAATAGGATGCCTTCGGTAAGGAGGATCGGCCGCCCTTGGGCGAAGCGCGACAGCGGTGTGACGAGCAAACGCTCCATACCGAGCGCCGACCAGTCGCGTTGGGCGTCCTCGAGTAGCTTGTCCGATTTCGAGATCCAGACCGCCTTGCGCCGGCCCTTCAGCCAGTTGTCGAGGATGATCGCGGCGGACTGGCGGCCCTTGCCAGTGCCGGTGCCGTCACCGAGCATGAAACCGCGGCGGAAGCGGATGGCGTTCGGCGCATCGTCACGCGCGGCCGTGACAAGGTCGAAGGTCTCGTCAACCGTCCAGGCGCCAGCAAGATAGTCGCCATGCGCCTCGCCGGCATAGATCACCGTCTCGAGCTGGGCGTCGGACAAGATGCCGTCGCTGACGAGGTTCGCCGGCAGGCGCGGCCGATAGCTCGGCTTCGGCGGCGCGACCGAGGCCATCGCGGCCGACTGCACCAGCTTGGTCGGGTGCGTCTGCGCGCCGGCAATCCGGATCGACTGCAGCCGGTATTCCTCGTAGATGGCGTCGCTGAGGCGCGCGCCCTCGGGCGGCGTCCAGTCGATCGTCTCATAGGCGAGATCAACGGATTCGGGATCGTTGACCGACGCCTTGGCCGGCTGTGCGGCGGCCCGTGCGAGATAGCCGCGTACAGTACGAGGCGCCGGCGACGCTGACGTGAGAAGCGCGCCGGTCGATGCGACGGTCAGGCGAGGTGGAACGTGTTCGCCGATCCACCGGAGCAGCGTCGCGACGTCGGGCGCCATTCCCGGCGACTCCGGGAACGCGCGCGGATCATCGGCCGGCGCCTTGTCGATAACGGTCAACCGCGTCTCGATCGTCGTGCCGTGCTTGGCATAGACCGCGCCAGCGATCGCGGCGGTGAACACCACGCGGCCGCGCTCCTGCAGCCGGGCGAAGGCATCGCGCCAAGCCGAGGCTTTGGGTGAGACGTTTGCGCCGGTGATCGTGACGAGCCGGCCGCCATCGGCAAGGCGAGCCAAGGCCGAGGCGATGTGACGGTACGCAGTGTCGGCCATGCGGCCGGAAACATTCGCCATCGCCGAGAACGGCGGGTTCATCAGCACGACAGTCGGGACGACGGCGGGATCGAGGTGATCGTCGATTTGGGCTGCGTCGAAGCGTGTGACTGAGATGGCCGGAAAGAGGGAGGAGAGCAACATCGCCCGGGTCTCGGCCAACTCGTTCACGACGAGCGCGCCGCCGGCGATCTCGGCGAGGATGGCGAGCAGCCCAGTGCCTGCGGACGGCTCCAGCACGCGATCCGTCGGCGTAATGGCGGCCGCAGTAAGCGCGGCAAGGCCGAGCGGGATCGGCGTCGAGAATTGCTGGAACGTCTCGCTTTCGGCAGAGCGGCGCGTGTGGGTCGGCAGAAGGCCCGCGATCTTGTCCAAAGCGGAAAGTCGTGAAGCCGGAGAGTCGGCTTTGCGGAACAGCGCCTTCCCGTATTTGCGCAGGAACAGGACGGTAGCGGCCTCACAGGCGTCGTAGGCCAACTTCCAATCCCAGGCGCCCGTCGCATCGGATACGCCGAAGGCCGCTTCCATGGCGGCGCGCAGAATTGCGGCATCGATGCGTCGGCCATGCTCGAGATGCGGGAGAAGCTCCGCGGCAGCGATGATGACGCTGGCGCTCTCGGGAGCGCGGACAGGCGAGATCGGCGCGGCCTGGTCGGCCGCGATCGGGGAACGGTCGGTCATGAAGGAAGCCTTAAGGAGAGCGGGAACAGGCGAGCCGGACGGCGCTCTCTCTTGGACCGCACCGGCTCAAACCCGTTCCGGCCGACCTCTCCCTCTCAGTAGTGTGGCCGTGGCCGACATGAGAAAAGACGCCTCGCCGGCTGGGCGGGGGCGCCTTTCACTGAGCGTTCGTCAATGTCCGAACTGCCAGCATGGCCAAGCAGTATTGCCGCTCGCGGCGGCGACCGCTTTCGTGAGGTAGCTCGCATCGCCTTCGACGACGGTGACGATGTATTGCGTCATGACGCCTCGATCGGATCGTTTTCGCCCGCGAGAATGGCCTCGGCCTTCGCGATGGCAGCGTTCGCCCGTCGGCGCCAAAGCTCGACATCGGCTGAGCCGCCTTCTGGATCATGAGCGAGGATCTTAAGCAGACCGAGCAGCAACTCGAAGTGATCGGCCTTGCGCTGGACCTGCTCGCCGAAACGTGAGGGGATCGGCAGGGGCCGGCCGATATAGGCGGCGTCGCGGCCTTCCCAGACGCCGGTGACACAGGTGTCGCCGGACGTTTCGACGTCCGACTTCTTGTCGTCCCAGTCCTCGTCGGCAATCGCGAGATCGCAGGCTTGGTCGAGCGTTTCGGCTTCGTAGTTTCGCTGTCGATGGATCGGCAGATGATAGGTCGTCTCGATGGTGAAAAGGGGCACGTGAGTCTCCAGAATGGAAAAAGCCCGGCGCGAGCCGGCCTTTGGGTTGGATTGGCAGTGAGCGACGCGGGACGGCCCGAGCCGGCCCGCATGGTCGCGCTATTCGGCAGCGATCATGTGCGGATCGTCCGCTTCATCGACCGGAGCTTCCTCGTCGTCGGCGCCGAGAAATTCCGGCAGCGCCTCGTCGACCTCTGGCTCCACGGCGTCGACGGCCGCGGGCTGGTCCGGGTCGGCCATCCTCAGGGGCTCGGGCAGCCAGCCGGTCTCGGCCAGGAGGCGTTCAGCCTCCTTGGCCATGTCGCCCTTCTTGAGGTGATCGATGAGCTGGGTCGCCCGCTCGCCGGCGCCTTCGCGCACAGCCTCGAGGATGCGGCGCTTCGGGACCCGGCCGAGATAGTTCTCGGCGGTGGGACGCCAGCCGGATCTCACCATGTCGAGATCGACGGCGCTTGCAATGCGATCGGCCTCAGTGATGCGCTGCTCGACGGTATGCGGCGTGGTGCCGCCACCGTAGCGGTCGCCCTTCTCATAGAGCGCGCTGACGCCGAACGAGGCGCAGTGCGCAAAGAGCGCCGCCTGCTCGTCGCCCGTGAGACCGGTGAGCCAATCCCAGAGGCCCGCCTTGTCCTTCGGCAGGCGCTCCTCCCAGGTCTTGTGGCGCGCGTCGATCGCCTTGGCCGCCGGCGTGTCCTTCAGCCCCGGCGCCTGCACCGGGAAGCTGGCGCTGCGCACCGAGACCTCCATCGCCGTTCCGTAGGAGGAATAGCGGGAGAAGACGTCGAGGCAGAATTTGTGCAGCACCGCCTGGAAGGCGACCGAAGGCGTGATCGCCAGCTTGTCGCGCAGCGCCAGCGTCCGCTCCGCCGTGAGCTCGGTCAGCAGGCGGTCCGGCAACGGCTTCACCGCATCATCGTCCTCGGGCTCCGCAACCTGACCGCCGATGGTGATGACGGCGCGCTGTGTGGCCGATGGTTCGGCGCCGTCCACGACCGCAGCAGCGGGTTCGCCATCCCTGTCCTGCCCCGGCTCGGCCACGGGCACCTCGTCCTCGGGCCGGACATAGCCGCGGTCGACCAAGAGCGTGCCTTCGGCGTCGATGCTGACGAACACGCCCGCGCGGGCGATGTCGGCTGGCTGATAGTTGACGAGCCGATTGTCGAAAGCGGCGAGAGCCGTCTCAATCTCGCCGAGCCGCTGGTCAACCTCGTCGGGCAGCTCGTCCATGCTGTCATGCTCGGATTCGAGCCTGGCATATTCGGCATTGAGCGCCTCGATGGTCGACTGCTCTTCGGCCGTGAGATCGGCGGGCTCGCCGCCCAGCTCGCGCAAGCCACGGGTATGCCCGTAGGGGAAGTCGACCCCGACCTCGATCCACTTCCAGCCTTCGGCAGCGATCGTTTCCGCCTCTGCTTTCAACTTCTCGGCGACCAAGCTGTCAAGCAGAGCGACGTCCTCCAACCAGCCACCGTCGTCGGACTGAAACAGATCGCGCAGCACCACGCCACCAGCCGCCTCGTACGCGTCGAGGCCGACAAACACGGCTCGCCGGTCGGAAGCGCGCACCGTCCTCTCTGTCAGCATGCGGCGGATCTGATAGGGCTCCTTCTGCCAAGAGCCGGAGATAGCCTGCCAGACCTGCTCCTGGCGAGCATGCTCCGTGGTGACAGTGAAGGCTATCAACTGTTCGAGTGACATGCCGTCCTCGGCATAGACGTCGAGCAGAGCGGGCGAGACAGAGGCGAGGCGCAGGCGCTGCTTCACCACGTTGAGAGAGGTGAAGAAGGCAGCGGCGATGTCTTCCTCGGTCCGGCCCTTCTCGCGCATAGCCTGGAAGGCTCGAAATTGGTCGAGCGGGTGGAGCGGAGCTCGCTGGATGTTCTCGGCAAGCGAGTCGTCCTCGGCGAGAATGTCGGTCGCGGAATCTCGCACGACGCAAGGCACCGGCGCACTCTTGGCGAGGCGCTTCTGCTTCACCAACAGCTCCAACGCCCGATAACGGCGCCCGCCGGCCGGAATCTCGAACATGCCGGTCTCTGCGCCTTCGGCGTCGAGGACCGGCCGGACGTTGAGGCTTTGGAGCAAGGTACGCCGGGCGATATCCTCGGCAAGCTCCTCGATGGAGACGCCGGCCTTCTCGCGCCGGACGTTCGACTGGCTGAGTACCAGTTTGTTGAAGGGAATGTCGCGCGAGGACGACAGGGTGATCTTCTGAACGGCAGCAGTCATCGGGGTAGTCTCCGCGGCGGGCAGCCGAGAGCCTCTCTCGGTCTCCAACCCGCCGCGAAAACCGGCGCAGCCCTCTCCCTCTCTTCTCTCGATGCCCTCACAAGGTCACGGGAAGAGCGTCACTTGCCCTCGCGTTGGACCGCACAGCGGCGTAGAGCATGCGCTCCGCCGCCCGTATGCTGCCGGTCTGCTGCGCTGCCTCGACCCAAACTGAAATCGGAACCATGCCCTCGAAGAGAAGGTCGCGTTCGATTGCCATGTCGAACGGCAGACGGACTGCCGTCATCTCCGCCAGGCTGAATGATCCCAGTTCAGGTTCGCCGAGATCGGCCAGGCCGAACAGAGTATCTCCGTCGGAGTCGAGCTCGGTCGCAAGCCAGACTCCTTCACCGAGCGGGTTGAAGAATTTGACCACGGGCACATGGTCGGCGTCAGGCTCACGGCCGTTGGCGAGCAGGCGCTCGCGCATCTCGGGAGTGAGGAGGATCATGCCGCCCTCCTGTCGATGCCGGGCCGGGTCTGGTCGTCGGCCGGCAGGAAACCGAGAATCCAATTGGCCGCCTTGCTGGCCTGAGAGGCGGCGCGGACCACGGCGCGATTGTCCTCGCGTAGCACCTCGAGCCAGGAGCCGATGTAATCGGCGTGCCGGACGGTCGGCACGATGCCGAGCGAAGCGCAGCAGAAGGCCGCGTTCATTTCGGCCACCAGTTCCTCGAACGCATACTTCTTGGTGCCGAAGCTGCCGGTGAGATCGCGGCCGAGCCTTGAGGCATGGCCGGTGGCGTGGCCGAGTTCGTGCAGGGCCGTGCGATGCCAGTTGATCGGCTCGAAATAGGCGTGCGGCGGTGGTACCATGACGAAGTCGGCGTCCGGCGCGTAGAAGGCGCGATTGCCGCCGATCCGAAAATCGATGGCGGTGGCCCGGATCAGCGCCTCGACCTGCGGCTCGATCAGGCCCGGCGGAGGTGGCGGCGCGATGATCGCCACGTCCTCGGGCAGGCCCTCGCACTGCGCCGCATTGAAGGCGGTGAACCGTTTCAGGAACGGTATCGTGGCGGCTTCTTCGCCGGTCTCACGTGCGCGCTTCTTCTCGTCGTCCGGCACGAAGCGGTCGGCGTAGACGACGGTCGTGCCGTGCTCACCCTTGCGGACGTTACCCCCGAGCGAGAGCGCTTGGCGGAACGTAAGCCAGCTCTGGCCGGGATAGCCATGAATGATGACGGCGCCCCAGAGGATCAGGATATTGATCCCGGAATATTGCCGACCGGTGGCGGCGTTCTTCGGCATGGCGAGCGGCGCCTTCGCCGCAGCCGTTCCCCACGGCTGGACCCAGGGCACGCGGCCGGCCTCCAGCTCGCCGATGATCTTGTCGGTGATTTCATCATAGAGGTTCGCCCGGTTCACGCCGGCACCAGCGGATGTGGTCGTTCTGGACATCGCGGATCTCCGCGACGGGCGCCGGAGGCCTCTCCTCCAGCCTGCAACCCGTCACGGCAAATCCGGTCCGCACTCTGACTCTAAGGTAGTTGCGGGGATCTCCTCGCAGAAGGGGGACGGCCGAGACCACAGGCTCGGCGTAGGGGGAAGGCTTTCCCCTCAAAGCGTATTGCCCGAATTCAGGTTGTCAGTATCGGCGTATTTCCGCTCTTCGGGCCGTTTCGGCCTGTCGATTCATTTCATCCCAACAGAATTGGATCATCCCAACAGAATTGGAGACCTCAATCTTGCGGATATTCATCGTGCAGATAAAGCTCTGAAGGAATCGGTCAGCGTGTCGCAGGCTCTGATTCAGAAGCGCGGGGCCGACCTCGCCGCAGGGGAAGGTGCTTCCCTCAAGTGACTGAGTTGTCCGAAGCTTGTATATCTATTTCGGACAAGGAACTTGTCCTGTGTCCGAAAAAGAGCTACAATTTTCGGACATGAACAGCCACTCGCCCGACCTCAAGACCGTTATGCTTGACCGCATCCGTGCGGACGCGCCGCGGAAGGTCTGGACGCCTAGTGACTTCGTCGACCTCGCCTCGCGGGACGCCGTCGATAAGACGCTGCAGCGGCTGGCGAATGCCGGAACCCTGAGGCGGATTGATCGCGGGCTCTACGATCGGCCTGGCTTCAACAAGCTCACGCAAAAACCTAACCCGCCCGATCCGCGCTCGGTCATCGACGCCGTCGGAAGACGCGACCAAACGCGAATGCTTGTCGACGGCATGACCGCGGCGAACGATTTGGGTTTGACTGACGCCGTCCCGGCCAAAATCGTGGTGCACACCGAGGCGCGTCGTCGCGCGATAAAGCTTGGTAACGTGACGATCACCTTTCGTCCAACCGCGGCCAGCAAGCTATTCTGGGCAGGGCGACCGGCAATGCGAGTTGTCCAAGCGCTTCATTGGCTGCGGGATCTCCTAGCGCGTGAAGGCGAGAGCGATCAGGTCAAGCGTAAGCTCGCTAGGCTTTTCGACGACCCGACGGCGGGATCGCCACTCAAAGCCGATCTCACCGCCGGCATGTCGGCTCTTCCGACATGGATGCGGGTGTTTCTAAAACCGCTCATCGAACCCGATGCCGGCCTTGGGCGCCGGCACAACGATGATCGTGATGATGCCGATCATGGTGGCGCTGATCATGCTCATCACCGACAAAGGAGAGGCGACAGCGATGATGGTCAGCGTCACGCGGCCGTCGCACGTCCGAAGCCGAAACCACGCTCCACGCGGAAGAAGCCAACCGCCAATCGCGGCACAACTCGGAGGGCGAAGGCATGAACCCGGCTTTCGATGAGGTTCTCGCGGCCGGGTCGGACGTGATGTTGAGCGCTTTCGATACGACGGCGCTGCGCCTCGGCACGGCATCCCAGAATATCGAGAAGGACTTTTGGGTCTGCTGGGCGCTGGATGCCTTGTTCCATGGCCTGAAGACGGGAGGACCCCGCCTCCTTTTCAAAGGCGGAACGTCCTTGTCTAAAGGGTTCGGCCTGATCAATCGCTTCTCCGAAGACATCGACGTGACGGTGTTTCGGGATGATATCGGCGAGCCGGCGACCATCGAGGAGCTTGACGCGCTCAGCGGCAAGAAACGTCGGGCGCGGCTTGATGCAATCAAGGACGCCTGCCAAGCCTACATTAATGGCTCGCTGCGCGCTGAGTTGACACAGATCCTCCAGGATCGGCTTCAGGCTGCCGGCCTCGATGCCGGCGCAGCACGCGTGGAAGCCGACGAGGCCGATCCCGACGGGCAGACGCTACTGATCTGGTATCCCACGGCGACGCCGCGGTCGGATTATGTGCGAGCGGCGATCAAGATCGAGTCAGGCGCAAAATCCGCGCTCGACCCAAATAGCGATGTGCCGATCAAACCCTATGTCGACGACGATCTGCCGACGCTTGACCTCACCGTCCCGGCCGTGCGCACCGTCGATCCCGAACGCACCTTCTGGGACAAGGTCGTCATCCTCCACGGGTTGCGCCGCTGGTTCGACCAGCGCGGGGAGCTGCGCGGCGGCGGCCAACGCGTGTCCCGTCACTACTACGACCTGCACCAGCTAGGTCGGAACCCGATCGGCGAAGCCGCTATGGGGGACACAGGGCTCGGCGCGGACTGCGTCGCGCATGCCCGCATGTTCTTCAATCGACCGGATTTCGATCTTGCGAATGCGGCGCCGGGTTCGTTCGCGCTGGCGCCGCATGACGCGATGATCGACCAGCTGCGCGTCGATTACAGAGCCATGCAAGGCATGATCTTCGGCGAACCGCCAAGCTTTGAAGCTGTGCTCGCCAGCATCAGTTCGCTCGAAGCCCGCCTGAACGAGAGCGGAGGGGGCCAACGAGAAGCGCGATGAAGCCGTAAGCGTCCACTCCGACGAATTGCGCCCGCTTTTCCTGAGGCGCGCGCCGCGCCGATCCTACACAGACCACCACGCCAGCGATTGAAAAGAAAATGACGCTCGATATCAGGGGAAGCACCAAGAGATTAGCTCGAACCGATGCTCCCTTTGTCTGACTGCCCGCGAGGTTAAACGCGAGTGCTGGATCGCCGAGCGCAGCGGAAGCCTCCCTGCCCATCAACTCGTCGCCGTCACGCGCAAGTATTTTTACTCCGCTTTGCTTAGCAGATCTGCTCCCGCCCACGACCACCATCGCAGGAGTGCGCTAACGCTCGATTCCGGCATTGATGTACTCGAAGAATCTCATTTTCATTTGCCGCTGTAGCGGCCAACATGAATTGACTCACAGCCCGCAGATCGAGATTTCCGTGAGCGCTTCGAAAAGGCAAAAGTCATGCGCCACCCTGATCCTGCAATGATCCCCGTCGGGTTGTGGCCGCAGCCAACGGAAGCTGTGGCCAAAGGACGATCTAGATCGGATTGTCGCGCCGGCGAAGGTCATGAAACCATGAAAAAATCCTTGCTGGGACGGGAGGGATCGAACCTGGAATCAAGCGCCGCAAGTGATTGCCGCCCGGCTGTAGCGCGGGCCGGCACTTTACGTTAACATCCGCTGGCCAGCTTGTAATGCGTACCCGAATCCGATCGCCTCGGGAGCAAAGGGCGATCATCCGACCGCTTGACCCTTCCCACCCTCAGAGCTGGGACAATCCCGATAATGAGGAAATTTGGCTTGAGCTGGCGCGCGCCATTGGGCGGCAGATTGCACGGGACGAAAAGGATGTCACGGGCAGCCGATAGGGGAACGGCATGATGGCAGCGTCACCCAAAATGAGAGCCGTACTATACGCCCGCTATTCCAGCGACATGCAAAAGGCGACCTCGATTGACGGTCAGCTATTGCTCTGCCGAAAGGTCGCCGAACGCAATAACCTAGATGTCATCGATGAATTCGTCGACGCCGCAAAGTCTGGTCTTACCGAAGATGCGCGGGACGGCTATCAACGATTGCTAAACGGTGTTCGAAACCATGACTTTGACGTGGTCATCGTTGAGCATTTCGACCGCTTGTCGCGCGATCCCGCAACGATCCAGCGCCTAAAGCAGGTTTTCGAGTTCAACGGCGTTGAGCTGATGGATCAGAAAGGCATTTACGCCACCGCTACCGATATCAGCATCGCAAGTCTCTATAACACGATTTACAAGCCGCAACTTGCCGACAAGGTTCGGCGCGGCCATGACAACGCTGTCGCTAACGGAAAAATTCCCGGCTCATACGCGTATGGCTATCGGCCGAGGCCTGGAGCGCCCGGCGAGCGTTTGATCGACAAGAACGAAGCAAAGATCGTACTCCGCATCTTCAAGGAATATGCTTCGGGCCGTTCAACCCGAAATATTGCAGCTGATCTCTCCCGCGAAGGTGTGCCCTCGCCTGGCGCCACCCGTCACAAGAACAAGGCCGGTCGCACCACTTGGAATCATCAGTGCATCACTGGCGGTCGTCATGGTCGCGGCATTATCGGCAACGAGTTGTATATCGGCGAGATACATTGGAACGTTCGCTCGACAATTCTCAACCCGGAAACGCAGAAGAAACAGAAGCGCCGCAATCCGGAAGAACGGCACATCATCGTCAAGAATCCCGAGTTGCGGATCATCCCGCAAGCACTCTGGGATACGGTGCAGAAGGTTCGCAGCGTGCGCGCTGTCCATATGTTCGGGCCGACCGGCAAGCCGCAGCGTCGCTCAATGATTCCGCGCAACAATGAGCACCCGCTTGCCGGTGTCCTCCGGTGCGGCGTTTGCAACGGCCATATGCGAATTGCGCAATCGTCCCGGAATGGCGCGCCGCGCGCCGCATGCGCCAACGCGCATCAGCGAGGTACCTGTGAGCACACCCGTAGCTTTGACATGGACGTTCTACTTGAGGATGTCTCCGTCAAGATCGACGTGAAATTGCTTTCGCCAAAAGCCATTGAAGAGGCGATGAGTGCTTGGCAGGAGGAACGCAAGAAAGATCGAAAAAAAGTTAGCGAACGCACCAACCTCGAGCGTCGACGCCGTACGCTAACTGCCGAGATAGAGCGCCTATCATATGCCATCGCAAACAGCCGTCGTAAACCCGATGAGCTGCTCAAGCGGATCGATGAGTGCGATATGGAGCGAGAAAACGTTGATGCGCGCTTGCGGCTGCTGGGCAACGGCAGCGAGAACGTGATCCCGTTCGACCACCCGAAGTTCGGCGAGCTTTACCGTTCGGAAGTTAAAAAATTGGTCACCGCGCTCAAGATCAATTCGAAAGCGATCGAAACCCGCGTCGCCTTCCGTAACTTGATTGACTGCATTGTGGTGCATCCAGTTCGCAAGCGGATGCCCTACGAATATACGCCCTACCTGAACAGTGCCGCCCTTTGCGGCATGAAGCTTTTCCCTGAAAACCGGCGCAAGGGAGAAGAAGTCGGCATGTTGGCCTACTACGATAACGGCAAATCAGGGAAATCGGTGTCTTCGTAGTAGACACGGACCTGCATATGGTGTCGGCCATCGCGGATCTGGCCGTCGAGAATGGGTGAGGTCATTTCGGAAACTCTCGTTCGATGTCCCTGCGGCCGTCGAGAACGCGAACGATCACGATCCGATCCGTTTCCACCAAATAGAATGCAATGTACCCCTCGATCAACAGTCCGCGCAATGATGGCCGCAGTTCGCTTCGGTCCGGACCAAGCAAGGGAAATTCGCTCAGGTTGTCAAATCGCTCGGACAGGCGAACGAGCATTCGGTCCGCAGCCGCGGGACTGCGGTCTGCGAGATAGGAATGAATATCGAGGATGTCGGAGCGTGCTCGCAGGGAGACAACGATCCGCAGGCTCATGGTCTATCGCCGGGTTCGCGAGCGCGCCTGCTTGAGGAATTCTTCGAGATCCCACGGAACGACGCGGCCCGCTTCGACATCGGCCATCCCTTCGTCGATCGCGTCCTTAAGCGCCCGAAACTTCCTGGCCTGAGAGAGGAGGTAGTCAGCCGCCTGCTCCTGCATGTCCTCAGGCAGCAACTCCAACGCTTCCACGGCTTTCTCAACGGCTGAACTCATAAGCATAGTATAGCACGGCGCGCCAGAATAGACAGCCATCAGCCTGGCTGATCAGGACACCACCGGCCCCTTTGCGCCAAGCGTGATCTGGACGATCTCGGGCGGCACGCCGAGGCGGAACGGCATGATGCTGCAGCCGAGGCCGCCGGAGACGACGACGTCGCATTTCAGCTTGATATGGCCATAGGCGAGCCGCATGCCGTGCTTCACCGGCACCGCCGGCGACCAGCCGAGCAGTCGCACCTGTCCGCCATGGGTGTGGCCGGACAGCTGCAACGCGACGCGCGAGGGCACGCGGAGCGCGACGTCGGGCTCATGCGCGAGCAGGATCACCGGCGCGTCGTCGGTGACCTTGGCAAGCGTCGCGTTAAGATCGTCGACGCCGATGCGCGAGACCTGGCGATAGGGCCGCGCCGCCATAAAGGCGAGCTGGTCGCCGAGACCGGCGAGCCAGAACGGACGGCCGTCCTTGGCGAGCCGCACCGCGTCGTTCTCGTAGACCGGAATCCCCGCCCCCTCCAGCGCGCGGCGCGCGAGCGGGATGCCGCGCCCCAAGCGCTGTACCGCCTTGTCTTCCCAGTAGTCGTGGTTGCCGAGCACGGCGTGCACGCCGAGCGGCGCCTTCAGGCCCTTCAGCACCGCGGCCCAGTCGGAGGCCGGAATGAAGCGCGTCACATGACGTAGCCCGGCGACATAGTCGCCGAGCAGCACGATGATGTCGGGGTTCAGGGCGTTCGTCCGCTCGACGATCTCAGCGATGCGATCGAGCGACATCCAGGGATCGCAGGCATGGATGTCGGCGAGTGCGGCGATCTTGAGCGGAAAGTCCGCCGGCCATTGCCGCGGCGACAGATCGTAGCGCGTGAGCGCGAGGCGGACGACCGGCTCGCTCAAGCCATAGGCCGCGGTCGAAGCGGTGGCGGCGGTCAATCCGCCGAACCCGCGCAGAACATGACGACGTGAAATCATGGATGTGTGATCGGTGATGCCTGGCGCTTGTCGAAAACACTCTGAGCTATCATAGGCCCTTGATTGGAGCGAAATTGGGCCGCGTTTGTGCGGACGGCCTGCAGGGATGCCGCAATGGTTAGTAGGCAAGGTTACCGGCAAGCGCGACGCGCTGCATCAACACGTCATTCACGTCTTTGGGAGCGGAGGCCTTTTGTTCGAGCATGAAAACCGCTTCACGCTGTTCCGGATCATGCGTCAATCCTCGTCGCCATTGCCGCCGAACAGGCCGAACTGCGAGGGGTCGCGGTTCGGCTCGGCGAGTCCGAGATGGCGGAAGGCATGCGAGGTCAGGAGCCGTCCCCGCGGAGTGCGCTGCAGATAGCCGCACTGGATCAGATAGGGCTCGATGATGTCCTCGATCGCATCGCGCGGCTCCGACAGCGCTGCCGCCATGGTCTCGACGCCGACCGGCCCGCCGCCATAGTTCAGGGCTATGGTGGTGAGATAGCGCCGGTCCATCGCATCGAGCCCGGCGCTGTCGACCTCGAGGGCGCTCAGCGCCCGGTCGGCGATGCCACGGTCGACGGAATCGGCGTCGGCGGCGGAGGCAAAGTCGCGCACCCGGCGCAGCAGGCGGCCGGCGATGCGCGGCGTGCCGCGGGCTCGGCGCGCGATCTCGTTGGCGCCATCCGGGCTCATGCCGATATTGAGCACGCGGGCGCCGCGGGTGACGATCTTCTCCAGCTCTTCCTCGGTGTAGAAATTGAGCCGGATCGGAATGCCGAAGCGGTCGCGCAACGGATTGGTGAGCAGCCCCGCGCGCGTCGTCGCGCCGACCAGCGTGAATTTCGACAATTCGATTTTCACCGAGCGCGCCGCGGGACCTTCGCCGATGATCAGGTCGAGCTGGAAATCCTCCATCGCGGGATAGAGCACTTCCTCGACCGCCGGGCTGAGGCGATGGATCTCGTCGATGAACAGCACATCGCGCTCTTCGAGATTGGTCAGCAGCGCCGCGAGGTCGCCGGCCTTGGCGATGACCGGGCCGGAGGTGGCACGAAAGCCGACGCCGAGTTCGCGCGCGACGATCTGCGCCAGTGTGGTCTTGCCGAGGCCGGGGGGACCGACGAACAGCACGTGATCGAGCGCCTCGCCGCGCTTCTTCGCGGCCTCGATGAAGATCGAGAGATTCTTGCGCGCCTGGGCCTGGCCGACGAACTCCGTCAGCGACTGCGGCCGCAGTGCGGTGTCGCCGACATCATCGGAGCGGCGTTCGGGCGAGACCATGCGCGAGGGCGTATTCATGATGCGAGACTAACACGAGATGATTGTTCTCCCTCTCCCCGCTCTTGCGGGGAGAGGGTTGGGGTGAGGGGCTCCCTCCGCGAGCGCGATGTGCGTCGAGACCTGTACCCCCTCACCCGGATCGCATCTGCGATGCGATCCGACCTCTCCCCGCAAGCGGGGCGAGGTGAAGAAAAGAGGCGCTCCAATGCACAACTCACTTCGACAATTCCTTCAGGCCCAGCCGGATCAGCTGCGCGGTCTCGGCCTTCTCACCGGCGCTGCGCGAGGCGGCGGCGATGGCGGCGGCGGCCTGCGGCTGGCCGTAGCCGAGATTGACCAGCGCTGAGATCGCGTCGGTGACTGGACGCGGCGCGCGATTGTTGTCGATCGCACCCGAGAGCTGCACCACCGCGGGATCGACATCGGCAAAGCCCGGCGCCTTGTCCTTCAATTCGCTGACGATACGCTCGGCGACCTTCGGCCCGACCCCCGGCGTCCGCGCCACCGCCGCCTTGTCGCGCAGCGCGATGGCGTTGGCGAGATCGGTCGGCGGCAGCGTGCCGAGCACCGCAAGCGCGACCTTGGCGCCGACCCCCTGCACGGTCTGCAGCAGGCGAAACCATTCGCGTTCGTGATCCGAGCGGAAACCGAACAGCTTGATCTGATCCTCGCGGACATAGGTCTCGATCGAGAGCACGGCGGCACCGCCTGGCGACGGCAGCGCCTGCAACGTGCGGCTCGCGCAATGCACCTGATAACCGACGCCGCCGACGTCGAGGATCACGTAATCCTCGCCATAGGAATCGATCAGACCCTTCAGCTTGCCGATCATAGGCTCGCCACCCTGAGCCGCAGCGCGGTGCTCTGGCGGTGATGCGCGTGGGTGATCGCGACCGCGAGCGCGTCCGCGGCGTCGGCGGACGGCGGCTCGGCTTTCGGCAGCAGGATCTTCAGCATCACCTGGATCTGGTTCTTCTCGGCATGGCCGGCGCCGACCACGGTCTTCTTGACCTGGTTCGGCGCGTATTCGGCGACCGAGATACCGAACATTGCGGGCGCCAGCATGGCGACGCCGCGCGCCTGGCCGAGCTTCAGCGTGGCAACGCCGTCCTTGTTGACGAAGGTCTGCTCGACCGCCGCCTCCGCCGGTCTGTAGTCGCCGAGCACGGCGGCGAGCCCCTCATGGATCGCGAGCAGCCGGCTCGCCAGCGGCAGATCGTCCGGCGGCTCGACCGAACCGCAGGCGATGTAGACCAGACGGTTGCCTTCAGTCTCGATCACGCCCCAGCCGGTGCGGCGGAGACCCGGATCGATACCGATGATGCGGACGGGAGAGCGAATCGGCTGGGATGTCATGGGCTAGTGATACCGCCTGCGCCGGGAGAACGAAACACAAACGGAGCCTCATCCCCTGCCGCGGTCGTTGTACTCGGCCCACTCGTCATCCCCGCCTAGTGCGCAATTGCGCACGGGCGCGGGGATCCAGTACGCCGCGGCTTCTCGGATCGAATGCAGGTCTCTGGAATACCGGGTCGCCCGGTCCAGCCGGACGACGACAGCAGTGCAAGCGACTAGCCGCCCATCTTCGCGATCAGAGCGTCGGACACCTCGAAATTGGCGAACACGTTCTGCACGTCGTCGTGCTCGTTGAGCAGGTCCATCAGCTTCAGCAGCTTTTCGCCGGTCTCGTCGTCGACCGCGACGGTGTTCTGCGGCTTCCAGGTCAGCGCCGCCTTGCGCGGCTCGCCGAACTTCGCTTCCAGCGCTTTTGCCACTTCGCGGAAGGTGTCCTGCGAGGCATAGACCTCATGGCCGCCTTCGCTGGAGACCACGTCGTCGGCGCCGGCCTCGATCGCGGCGTCCAGCATGGCGTCGTCGGAGGCGACCTTGGCGTCGTATTCGATGATGCCGGTGCGGTCGAACATGAAGGCGACCGAGCCGGTCTCACCGAGATTGCCGCCGGACTTGGTGAAAAAGGAGCGGATATCGGAGGCGGCGCGGTTGCGGTTGTCGGTCAGCGCCTCGACGATCACGGCGACGCCGCCGGGGCCATAACCCTCGTAGCGGATCTCGTCATAGTTCTCGCCCTCATTGCCCGCAGCCTTCTTGATGGCGCGGTCGATATTGTCCTTGGGCATGTTCTCGGCGCGGGCCGCGACCACGGCGGCGCGCAGCCGCGGATTCATCGCCGGGTCCGGGGTGCCGAGTTTGGCCGCCACGGTGATTTCGCGGGCCAGCTTGCCGAAAAGCTTCGACTTCTGGGCATCCTGCCGGCCCTTGCGGTGCATGATGTTCTTGAATTGGGAATGGCCGGCCATGCGACGTCTCTTCGGAGCTTAGGGTCTGAACAGGGATGGAAAACGCGGCCTTATAGGCCCCTCACGGTCAAAATCAAAGGATCGGCGGGGCCTTCCGGCGGACGAATACTACCGCAAGCCGGAATATGAGGCACTTGTTAACCATGACTTCATGCCCCGGTGCGAGGATCGCCCCGTCCCGCCGCAACTTTCCAGAGCCCCCAAAGAGCCCACATGGCGTTCGGTTTGTTTCGAAAGCAAGTGCCGGAGCCGGCTGCGCCGGCCGTCGCGTCGCAGGTTCCAATCGCGGCCGCGGCCCCTGACGTCTCGACCGAGACTGATTCGGCCAAGGATTCGGCTAAGGAAATCCTGGAATTGCTGGAACTCGAGCTCGGCGCGATGATCCGCCAGCTCGAACGCGCCGCGAGCTCGGTCGCCGATGGCGCCGAGGCGACCGCAGCCAAGCTCGCAACCATCCGCGCCCGCACCGACGCGCTGACCGGCCGCAGCAGCGATGCGCAGAGCACCGCGACGACGTTCTCGCAAGCCGCCGACCGCTTCACCCACTCCGCCGAAGGCATCGGGGCGCAGGTGCGCAGCGCGAGCCAGCTCGCCGACGACGCCGCGGCCGCGGCGCGCGAGGCCACCGCCAATGTCGACCGCCTGCGCGAGTCTTCAGCCGCGATCGGCAACGTCGTCAATCTGATCGCGCAGATCGCGCGGCAGACCACGCTGCTCGCGCTGAACTCGACGATCGAGGCAGCGCGCGCCGGCGCCGCCGGCAAGGGCTTTGCGGTGGTCGCAACCGAGGTCAAGGCGCTGGCGGTGCAGACCCAGAGCGCGACCGAGGAGATCACGCGGAAGATCGAGGCGTTGCAGAAGGACGCCACCGGATCGGCCGACGCGGTGCACCGTATCTCGCAGGCGATCGAAAAGATCCGCCCGGTGTTCGAGAACGTCAACGGCGCGGTCGCCGAGCAGAATGAAATCACCGGCGAGATGGGCCAGAACGCCGCCTCCGCCTCGCACTTCATCGTCTCGGTCGGCACCAGCGCCGGCGAGATCGATTCGGCAACGCGCGAAGCCGCCGCGCATGGCGACAATGTCGCCAAGGCCGGCAAGGCGGTGACCGACTTTGCGCAGAAGCTTAAAGCGCGCTGCGCTGTGCTGCTGCGCCAGGACGAGCGCGGCGATCCGCGCAAGAACGAGCGCCTGCCCTGCAGCCTCAAGATCGAGATCACGACCGCGCGCGGCATCGTCACCGCGTCGGTCTACGAGATCGCGATGGACGGCATTTTGATCGGCGGCGCCGATGCCGAGAAGCTGCCGGCGCAGGAGACCCTGAACGCGACCTTGCAGGAGATCGGCGCGTGCCGGATCCGGATCGGCGAGCGCTCCAAGGCAGGCAGCCAGGCCCGCTTCGAGGCGGTAACCGCCGAGCTGCGCGAAAAAATCGAAGACCGGATGTGGGCGATCCACGAGGAGAACGCCGAGCTCGTCACCCGCGCGATCGAAGCCGGCAGCGCGCTGAACAAAATCTTCGAGAACGGGCTGGCGAGCGGCGCGATCGCGATCGCCGACATGTTCGACACCGACTATGTCGAGATCGCAGGCACCAATCCGGTGCAGTACCGCACCAAAATGCTGGACTGGGCGGAGCGCACGCTGCCGGCGTTCCAGGAGGCATTTCTCGCCAGGGACAAGCGAATGGCGTTCTGCGTGATGATCGACCAGAACGGCTATCTGCCGGTCCACAACAAGCTCTACTCGCAGCCGCAGCGGCCGGGCGACGTGGCATACAACACCGCCAACAGCCGCAACCGCCGCATCTTCAACGATGCCGCGGGTCTCGCCGCCGGCCGCAACCAGCGCGCCTATCTGATCCAGACCTATGCGCGCGACATGGGAGGCGGCAACACGGTGATGATGCGCGAGATCGACGTACCGATCCGCGTGCGCGGCCGGCACTGGGGCGGGTTCCGCACCGCCTACAAGCTTTGAACACTTCGTAGCCCGGATGAAGCGAAGCGCAATCCGGGACACGTGTTTCCACGGGCAGGAGTCTCGGATTTCGCTGCGCTGCATCCGGGCTACACAGTGCGCGCTCAGGCAAGACCGGCAGCGCGAATCACGCTGTAGGATTGGAATGGGGAATGCTGCGGCGGCCGACAGGCCGCTGTAACGGAGGAAGCGTCGATATGTCGGCCGCGCAGCTTGCAGTTCTGGACACGTCATCGGACCGAACGCTGGCCGAGCGGCTGGTGGACCAGCTCGCCGACCGCATCGGCGGCCTCGGGGTGGAACTCGCCGACATCGCCGGCAACGTCCAGGAGGTCGCGAACCGCGTCAGCAGCCAGTCCGAGCGCTTCCATCACTTGCAGACGACGGCCGAGACGATGGTCGCCGCCAATCACGACATCGCCAACGCATCGCAGGCGGTGCAAACGACCGCATCCGCCGCGGTCGGCCAGATCGCGGAGTCCCGCCATGTGGTCGAGACGGCGGTCAGCCATATTGCAGAGCTCGTCGCGGCGGTCGGACGGATCGAGGCGCGGCTCGCCGCGGTCGGCTCCGCGCTGAGCCAGGTCGCCAAGGTTTCCGGTTCGATCGAGGCGATCGCCAAGCAGACCAATCTGCTGGCGCTCAACGCCACCATCGAGGCGGCGCGCGCCGGCAATGCCGGCCGCGGCTTTGCGGTGGTCGCGAGCGAGGTCAAGAACCTTGCGGAAGCGACCCGCCAGGCGACGCATCAGATTTCCGACACCGTGCGCGATCTCGACGGCCAGATCGGCAGCCTGATCGGCGAGAGCAGCGATGCCTCGTTGCGCGCCAAGAGCGCCGGCGAAGGCGCGCAGCAGATTTCGGGCATCATCATGCGCGTGCAGGAAGGCTTCTCATCTGTGGGCGCCGAGATCGGCAGCGTGGCGCGCGCCGCGACCTCCAATCTCGGCCATTGCGACAGCGTGATCGCCGAGCTGAACGAACTGGCCAAGGGCGTCGATCTTTCCTCGCGCGACCTCAAGCATGCCGACAGCCGCGTCGCGAAACTGCTCGAACTCTCCGAGAGCCTGATCGTGACCATCGCCGACAGCGGCGTGGAGACCAGTGATACGCCGCTGATCCGCGTCGTGATCGACACCGCAAGGCAGATCTCCGAGCTGTTCGAGACTGCCGTCGCGCGCGGCGAGATCACGCTCGCGCAATTGATGGACGAGAATTATCGCGAGATCTCCGGCACCAACCCGAAGCAGTACCTGACCGACTACGTCGCGTTCACCGACCGGGTGCTGCCCGCGATCCAGGATCCGATCCAGAAGAGCGACCCGCGCATCGTGTTCTGCGTCGCCTGGGCGCGCAGCGGCTATCTGCCGACCCACAATCCGAACTACCGGCAGCCGCAGGGGCCGGACCCGGTCTGGAACAACGCCAATTGCCGCAACCGCCGCCTGTTCAACGACCGCGCGGTGAGCAAGGTCGCGGCCAACACAAAACCGTTCCTGCTGCAGACCTATCGCCGCGACATGGGCGGCGGCAATTTCGTGCTGATGAAGGACCTGTCATCGCCGATCGTCGTGAACGGCCGCCACTGGGGCGCATTCCGGATGGGTTTTCGGCAGGGCTAGGCCAGCCCCTTGGCCGGGACGGGGGATGCAATGCCAAAATATGGAAAACAACCCCATGCAAAGTAAGCCGGCAGCTGCCGGCGCTCGACACTGCACTTGACACGTCGGGCAACTCAGAAGTATTTTTCCATTATTCCGAAATAATGCGAACACTCCTCGTCCCGGGCAGTCGTGAAATCCGCGACCCCATCCCCGTCATTGCGAGGAGCGACAGCGACGAAGCAATCCATGCCGCCGCTTGTGGTAAGATGGATTGCTTCGCTTCGCTCGCAATGACGAAAAAATCTGCAGCTAGCGAGCGCTGAAACTCACTTCACCCAGAATCCCGGCATTGCGGGCTCGAGCCGTCCGCCGGCGCGCACCGGCGCGACCTTCACCGCGAGCCCGGTCGCATCGTCGGTCTCGACCGCGACGCCGCTCAGCGTGGCCACACCGCCCGCCGGCTCGAAACGGCCGGAGGGAATGCCGGTGAGGAAGCGCTGCAGCGGCTCCTCCTTCTGCATGCCGATCACCGAGTCATAGTCGCCGGTCATGCCGGCATCGCTCATATAGGCGGTGCCGCCCGGCAGCACCTGATGATCCGATGTCGGCACATGGGTATGGGTCCCGACCACGAGGCTGACGCGGCCGTCGCAGAAGAAGCCGACGCCCTGCTTCTCGCTGGTCGCCTCGGCATGGAAATCGAGCACGATGGCGTCACAGCCCTCGCGCAGCGGGCAGGCCTCGAGCTCGCGCTCGATGGCGCTGAACGGATCGTTCGAGGACGGCTCCATGAAGACGCGGCCGATCGCGTTGATGACCAGCGCCCGCTTGCCGCTCTTGGTATCGACCAGCGTGGCGCCGCGGCCGGGCGAATGGCGCGGGAAATTCAGCGGGCGGATCAGGCGCGGCGCGCGCTCGATGAAGACCAGCGCCTCCTTCTGATTCCAGGCGTGGTTGCCGAGCGTGATCGCATCGGCGCCGGCGTCGAGCAGCTCCTGATAGATCGCCTCGGTGATGCCGAAGCCGCCGGCGGAATTCTCGCCATTGACGACCACGAGATCGAGCGACCAGTCCCTGATCATGCCGGGAAGGTGGTCGGCGATGGCGGTGCGGCCGGTCCTGCCGACGACGTCACCAACGAAGAGAATTCGCAAGGCTAGCTACTCCGGAAATCGAACGTCTTGCGCTCCGTTAGCACATAATCGAGCGGGACGTCGTGCGACAGCGCCGGAATCGCCTTGGTTTCCTGTGCAGCAAAGGCAAGTCCGACCCCGATCACATGCTTGGCCTTGCGCAGATGCGCGAAGGTATAGTCGTAATAGCCGGCGCCGTAGCCGATGCGGTGACCGAGCTTGTCGAAAGCCGCGAGCGGCACCAGCATCACGTCCGGATGCACCTCGGCGGCGGCCGGCGACGGCTCGGGAATGCCGAGCGGCCCGAGCATCAGCCGGTCCTGCGGCGACCAGCTGCGGAAGGTCAGCGACTGGCCGCGCGCGTTGATGCAGGGCAGCGCGAGCCGCGCGCCCTTGTCGGCAAGCTTCTTCATCAATGGCGCCGGATCGAGCTCGCTGCGGATCGGCGCATAGCCCGAGACGATCATGCCCTGCGCGATCTCGAACGGCGCGCCGCGCTTGGCGAGCGCTTCGGCAGCCGTCGCGCGCTGCTCGTCGCTCAGCGCATCGCGCTTGGCGAGAGCAAGTGCCCGAAGCTCGGCCTTCGATGGAGATGCGTGCATGATCCATCTTCCGCTGTCGTCGTCCGCGACAACGGACGATCCATCATTCCAGAGACGCTAGCTTTCGTTAAGGCCAGAGCTTTCGTAAGACCGCCGCGGCGCGCTGGACGCCCCGTATCGCGGGGCACAACACTGCTAGACAATTCAACCGCCGCAGCGCGACGACAAGGCAACAGCAAAAATCAGTGCGAAGCCGCAGAGGCCGTTGGAGCGCTCGATCCCGGAGTTCCCTACGAAAGTAGGTGGGCACCATATGTCCGGGTCCACGGACCCGGCCAGGGACAGTTCCCTAAAGGATCGATAAGGCCCCGGGGATATATGGCTCCTGACGCACGACGCAGCTTCGCGGGGCTAATCTAGCCATCGTTGCCGCAATCCGCCAGCGGTAAGGAAGACGCAGTCTTGGCTCCTGGAAGAAACTGTCATGGCCGGGCTTGTCCCGGCCATCCACGTCTTTCTTTTCATGGAGACAAATACGTGGATGCCCGGGACAAGCCCGGGCATGACGAATGTGTGGAAACACCGAGACCAACAGGGACGAACGAAGATCACCCGATCGCGATGCCGCCGCCGATGGTGCGGTTGAGCACCTGCGTGGTGCGCTCGATCCGCTCGGCGGCGGCGTTGAGCGCGTTGGAGACCGCGGTCTGGGTCGCGCGGGCGCGGTCGATGGCGGCAACGCGCGCATTGCGCAGCTGCTCGACCTCTTCCTCGAGGCTGCGGATGCGTGCGCTGGCGTCGACCAGTTCGTCGCAGGCGGTGAGCGCCGCCATCACCGTCAGCCGCGCATCGCCGATCTCGCCGAACTTGCCACGCAGCGATTCCACGCGCTGCTGGAGATTTTCCGCGAGCTTCAGCAGCCGCACCTCCTGGCCCTCCTCGCAGGCCATCCGGTATTGCCGGCCATTGATGGTGACGTTGATGTGGCTCATCTGCTGTCTCCGCCATCGAGCACGGCGCGAATGCTGCCGATTGCCGCGTCGAGCTTTTCCGCGATCTCGCGATTGGCGCGCTCGAGCTTGCGCGTCTTCACCAGCGAGCCGTCGAGCTCGTCGGCAAGCCGCGAGCGATCGGCGCCGAGTGCCTGGATCCGGCTCGCCAATTCGTTCTCGTCGCGGTTGGCCTCGCGGCGCCGCTCCACCGAGCTCTCCAGCGCATCAAGCGCTGACATCAGCCGCTTTGTCGCAGCATCGATATCGGCAAGCGGTGCCTCGGTATTGCCAGACCCGTTGGCGAGACGATCACTCATGACACGCGGCGTGGACCCTTCGGTTGGCTTGGTAGCCTGCTGCAGACAGGCCTGCCGCACGGCAAAACTGGCGGTTCGGCAAGCGTTTACGGGACGAAATTTACGTGGCAAGCGAGCCCAGCGCAACGGCGGCGCAGAACTATGCACCGTTGAATGAAATAGAGCGATTTCGGGCAACTTTTCCCCGTTTTGAGGCGTTTCATCGCCTTGGACTTGCGGAATTGAGGTGCTAATCCACCCGCAACCCGTAAGGCCATCCACGCGCGTATCGCGGCTGCCCGCCCCGATCCGTCCCGCAATCAGCTCCTCATTTTAGGCGGACTTTTCATCATGACGCAGGTCGATCACACCCGTATGGCCAATGCGATCCGTGGCCTCGCCATGGACGCCGTCGAAAAGGCGAATTCCGGCCATCCCGGCCTGCCGATGGGCGCCGCCGACGTCGCGACCGTCCTGTTCACAAAATTCCTGAAATTCGATGCGGCCGACACGGCGTGGCCCGATCGCGACCGCTTCGTGCTCTCGGCCGGCCATGGCTCGATGCTGCTCTATTCGTTGCTGTACCTCACCGGCAACAAGGACATGACGCTCGACCAGCTCAAGCATTTCCGCCAGCTTGGATCGCTGACGCCGGGACACCCCGAGAACTTCCACACCAAGGGCATCGAGACCACCACCGGTCCGCTCGGCCAGGGCATTGCGACCGCGGTCGGCATGGCGGTCGCCGAGAAGATGCTGGCCGCCGAGTTCGGCAAGAAGATCGTCAACCACCACACCTATGTGCTCGCCTCCGACGGCGACCTGATGGAGGGCATCTCGCAGGAAGCGATCGCGCTCGCCGGTGTCTGGCGGCTCAACAAGATGATCGTGCTGTACGACGACAACGGCATCTCGATCGACGGCCCGACCTCGATCTCCGATTCCGTCGACCAGGTGAAGCGCTTCAAGTCCGCAGGCTGGGCCGCCGAATTGATCGACGGCCACGATCCGCAGGCGATTGCCGCTGCAATCACCCTCGCGCAGAAATCCAACAAGCCCTCGATGATCGCCTGCAAGACCACGATCGGGTACGGCGCGCCGCACAAGGCCGGCACCGCCAAGGCGCATGGCGAGGCGCTCGGCGCCGACGAGCTCAAGGCCGCCAAGGAGAAGCTCGGCATCTCGCTCGAGCCGTTCTCGGTGCCCGACGATGTGCTGAAGGCCTGGCGCGAGGCAGGCGCCCGCGGCGCCGCCGAGCACAAGGCGTGGGACGAGCAGTTCGCGCAGCTCGGCAGCCGCAAGCGCGCCGAGTTCGAACGCCGCATTCGCCACGAGCGGCCGCAGTCGCTCGCCAAGGGGCTGCGCGCCTTCAAGAAGGGGCTGCTGGAAAATCCGCTCAACGTCGCGACCCGCAAATCGTCGGAAGCCGCGATCGAGGTGATTGCGGCTGCGATGCCGATGGAGTTCGTGGCCGGCTCGGCCGACCTCACCGGCTCCAACAACAACAAGGCGAAGTCGGCGACGGCGTTCGGTGCCAAGACGCCGAAGGGCCGCTTCATCCATTACGGCGTCCGCGAGCACGGCATGGCGGCGTGCCTCAACGGCATCTTCCTGCACGGCGGCTTCGCGCCGAACGGCGCCACCTTCCTGGTGTTCACCGATTATGCGCGCCCCGCGATGCGGCTGTCGGCGCTGATGGGCACCGGCGTCGTCTATGTCATGACCCATGACTCGATCGGCCTCGGCGAGGACGGCCCGACGCACCAGCCGGTCGAGCACCTCTCCGCACTGCGCGCGATGCCCAACATGCGCGTGTTCCGTCCCTGCGACGCGGTCGAGACCGCCGAGTGCTGGGAACTGGCGCTCAACCGCGTCGATGGGCCGACGGTGCTGGCGCTGACCCGCCAGAACCTGCCGCAGCTCCGCACCACGGCGCCGAACGACAACCCGTGCAGCCACGGCGCCTATGAGCTGGTCGCGGCGCAGGGTGACGCAAAAGTGTCATTGTTCGCGTCGGGTTCCGAGGTCCAGATCGCGGTCGAGGCGCAGAAGCAGCTCGCCGGACGCGGCATCGCGACGCGGGTGGTCTCGGTCCCGTCGCTGGAATTGCTGCTGGCGCAGCCCGCCGAGCGGCAAAATGCCATTATCGGCAACGCCCCGGTCAAGATCGCGATCGAGGCCGCGGTGCGCTGGGGCTGGGATGCCGTGATCGGTCATGACGGCGAATTCATCGGCATGCACGGATTTGGCGCCAGCGCGCCGGCGAAGGACCTTTTCCGGCATTTCGGCATTACTGCTGAAGCCGTCGTTAACGCTGCCACCAAGCGCGTCTGACGCTGGCCTGACACCCGTCGGCCAAGGTTGAGCTTGTCGCAAAAAAGGATTACCTAAGCTCCATCTTTTCCGTACGCGCCCGGCCGAACCGGGCGTTCCGCCGTAAAAACCTCGTGGGAGCGCTCCCGCGGGGCTGACAACAGCATTAGAGGAGACGAGCATGGCAATCCGCGTCGCGATCAACGGGTTTGGGCGTATCGGCCGCAACATTCTGCGCGCCATCGCCGAGTCCGGCCGCAAGGACATCGAGGTGGTCGGCATCAACGACCTCGGCCCGGTCGAGACCAACGCGCACCTGCTGCGCTTCGATTCCGTGCATGGCCGCTTCCCCGGCACCGTCACCGTCGACGGCGACTCGATCAGCCTCGGCGACAACAAGATCAAGGTTTCGGCCGAGCGCGATCCCTCCAAGCTGCCGTGGAAGGCGCTCGGCGTCGACGTCGCGCTGGAATGCACCGGCATCTTCACCGCGAAGGACAAGGCCTCCGCGCACCTCACCGCCGGCGCCAAGCGCGTGCTGGTCTCGGCGCCCGCCGACGGTGCTGACGCCACCATCGTCTACGGCGTCAACCACGACACGCTGACCAAGGATCACCTGGTGATCTCGAACGGCTCCTGCACCACCAACTGCCTCGCGCCGGTCGCCAAGGTCCTGAACGACACCGTCGGCATCGAGACCGGCTTCATGACCACGATCCATGCCTATACCGGCGACCAGCCGACGCTCGACACCCTGCACAAGGATCTCTATCGCGGCCGCGCCGCGGCGATGTCGATGATCCCGACCTCGACCGGTGCCGCGAAGGCGATCGGCCTCGTGCTGCCCGAGCTGAAGGGTAAGCTCGACGGCGTCTCGGTCCGCGTTCCGACCCCGAACGTTTCCGTGATCGACCTCAAGATCGTCGCCAAGCGCGCAACCGACGTCAAGGAGATCAACGAGGCGATGAAGCGTGCGTCCGAGCAGCAGCTCAAGGGCATCCTCGGCTACACCAACGCGCCGAACGTCTCGATCGACTTCAACCACGATCCGCACTCGTCGACCTTCCACATGGACCAGACCAAGGTGCAGAACGGCAACTTCGTGCGCGTGATGTCCTGGTACGACAATGAATGGGGCTTCTCGAACCGTATGGCGGACACCGCCGTCGCGATCGGCAAGCTGGTTTAAGTTCGACTGTTCGTGATGCCCGGCCAAGTGCCGGGCATCTGCGTGTTTGCCGCTCCGTCATTCCGGGATGGTCCGCAGGACCAGACCCGGAATCTCGAGATTCCCCGATGCGCAATTGCGCATCTGAGGTTCGATGCTCCGCATCGCCCCGGAATGACCCCAGGAGTTCGACACCCCCCATGACAAAATCGTTCCGCACCCTCGACGACGTCAACGTGAAGGGCAAGCGCGTGCTGCTGCGCGTCGACCTCAACGTCCCCATGGAAAATGGCCGCGTCACCGATGCCACCCGGCTCGAGCGCGTGGCCCCCACCATCACCGAAATTTCCGACAAGGGCGGCAAGGTGATCCTGCTCGCCCATTTCGGCCGCCCCAAGGGACGCGATCCCAAGGAATCGCTGAAGCCGGTCGCTGACGCGCTGTCGAAGGTGATCAAGCGCCCGGTCGCCTTCGCCGAGGACTGCATCGGCGATGCCGCAGCCAAGGCGGTCGCGGCCCTCAAGGACGGCGACATCCTCTGCCTGGAAAACACGCGTTTCCATAAGGAGGAAGAGAAGAACGACGCCGGCTTCGTCGCAGAGCTCGCCAAGCTCGGCGACATCTGGGTCAACGACGCCTTCTCCGCCGCGCACCGCGCCCACGCCTCGACCGAAGGCCTCGGCCACAAGCTGCCGGCCTATGCCGGCCGCACCATGCAGGCCGAGCTCGACGCGCTCGGCAAGGCGCTGGAAGCGCCGACCAAGCCTGTCATCGCAATCATCGGCGGCGCCAAGGTCTCGACCAAGATCGACCTCTTGGAAAACCTCGTGAGCAAGGTCGACGCGCTGGTGATCGGCGGCGGCATGGCCAACACCTTCCTGCACGCGCAGGGCGTCGCCGTCGGCAAGTCGCTCGCCGAAAAGGATCTCGCCCCGACCGCGCTGCGGATCATGGAAAAGGCCAACGCTGCCAACTGCGCCATCATCCTCCCCGTCGACGCGGTCGTCGCCAACCAGTTTGCCGCCAACGCGCCGTCGCATGCCTACGGCCTCGACGCGATCCCGGCCGACGGCATGATCCTCGACGTCGGTCCGCAATCGATCGCGCGCATCCATGCCGCGATCGACGACGCGGCGACGCTGGTCTGGAACGGACCGCTCGGCGCCTTCGAGCTGACGCCGTTCGACCGCGGTACCATGGTGTCGGCCAAGCATGCCGCCGAACGCACCAAGGCCAGGAAGCTGATCTCGGTCGCCGGCGGCGGCGACACCGTCGCGGCGCTGAACCAGGCGGGCGTCGGCGGTGATTTTTCCTACGTCTCGACCGCGGGCGGCGCGTTTCTTGAATGGATGGAAGGCAAGCCGCTGCCGGGCGTCGAAGTTCTGAAAAACCGTTGATTTAGGTCACATCCGCGAACTTGCACTACAGGGAGAAATGGAAATGGCTCGCATCACGTTGCGGCAACTGCTCGACCACGCGGCCGAGCATGATTACGGTGTACCTGCCTTCAACATCAACAACATGGAACAGGCGCTGTCGATCATGGCGGCGGCCTCCGAGGTCGACGCGCCCGTCATCATCCAGGCCTCGCGCGGCGCGCGGTCCTACGCCAACGACGTCATGCTCAAGCACATGATGGACGCCGTCACCGAGATCTATCCGCAGATCCCGGTCTGCGTGCATCTCGACCACGGCAACGAGCCCGCCACCTGCATGACCGCGATCCAGGCCGGCTTCACCTCGGTCATGATGGACGGCTCGCTGAAGGCCGACGGCAAGACCCCCGGCGACTGGGACTACAATGTCGGCGTCACCAGGACCGTGACCGGCATGGCCCATCTCGGCGGCATCTCGGTGGAAGGCGAGCTCGGCGTGCTCGGCTCGCTCGAGACCGGCATGGGCGACAAGGAAGACGGCCATGGCGCCGAGGGCAAGCTGTCGCACGACCAGCTGCTGACCAATCCGGACGAAGCCGTGAAGTTCGTCAAGGAAACCAAGGTCGACGCGCTGGCGATCGCGATGGGCACCTCGCACGGCGCCTACAAGTTCACCCGCAAGCCCGACGGCGACATCCTCGCCATGAACGTGATCGAGGAAATCCATCGCAAGCTGCCGAACACGCATCTGGTGATGCACGGCTCCTCGTCAGTGCCGCAGGAGCTGCAGGAGATCATCAACGCCAATGGCGGCAAGATGAAGCCGACCTGGGGCGTGCCGGTCGCCGAGATCCAGCGCGGCATCAAGAACGGCGTGCGCAAGATCAACATCGACACCGACAACCGGATGGCGATGACCGGCCAGATCCGCAAGGTGCTGAAGGACAATCCGGAAGAGTTCGATCCGCGCAAGTACCTGAAGCCCGCGATGGAGGCGATGACCAAGCTGTGCAAGCAGCGCCTGCAGGAGTTCAACACCGCGGGCCAGGCCAGCAAGATCAAGAAGGTGCTGACCACCGCGGAAATGGCCAAGCGCTACGCCGCGGGCCAGCTCGACCCCAAGGTCGCCTGACAAGGTTGCCTGACAACATATCGCCTGAAACATTACGGCGGGACACCGGCTCCAGCGCAGTCGGAAGTGGTGTCCCGAAGGCTTGATCGCCGGCTGCGACAAACATCGGCCGCGACGAACGTTTTCTAGGCATTTGCCCGAGAACCGCCTATTTTGGTTTGCAAAGGCAATGGCTTTGGAGGACGTCCCGATGAACCTCTCCGACCTCAACAAAATCGCGCTTGCCATGGTCACGCCGGGCAAGGGCATCCTCGCCGCCGACGAATCCTCCGGCACGATCAAGAAGCGCTTCGACGCCATCAAGGTCGATTCGACCGAGGACAATCGCCGCGACTATCGCGAGATGCTGTTCCGCTCGCAGGAGGCGATGAGCAAGTACATCTCCGGCGTCATCCTCTACGACGAGACGATCTGGCAGAATGCCAAGGACGGCACGCCGCTGGTCAAGCTGATCGAGCAGGCCGGCGCGATCCCCGGCATCAAGGTCGACGAGGGCACGCAGCCTTTGCCGAACTGCCCGGGCGAACTCGTCACCGTCGGCCTCGACAAGCTCGCCGAGCGGCTGAAAAAATATTACGAGCGCGGTGCGCGCTTTGCGAAATGGCGCGCGGTGATCGATATCGGGCCGCGAATCCCGACCCAGACCGCGGTCCGCGTCAACGCGCATGCGCTGGCGCGCTACGCCGCGTTGTGCCAGGCCGCGCAGATCGTGCCGATCGTCGAGCCCGAGGTGCTGATGGACGGCGATCACGACATCGACCGCTGCTATGAGGTGACGCAGCGCGTGCTGAACCGAACCTTCCAGGAATTGCGGGTGCAGCGCGTCGCGCTCGAAGGCATGATCCTGAAGCCGAACATGGCGATCTCGGGCAAGAAATGCCCGAAGCAGGCGTCGGTCCAGGAAGTCGCCGAGAAGACCATCCGCCTGCTCAAGAGCTGCGTGCCGGCCGCGGTGCCCGGCATCGCCTTCCTCTCCGGCGGTCAGAGCGACGAGGAAGCGACCGCCCATCTCGACGCCATGAACAAGATTGGCAATTTGCCCTGGAAACTGACCTTCTCCTACGGCCGTGCGCTGCAGGCGGCGCCGCAGAAGGCGTGGTCCGGCAAGCCCGACAACGTGCCCGCGGGCCAGCATGCCTTCTCGCATCGCGCCCGGATGAACGGACTCGCGAGCACCGGCAATTGGGAAGCCGGCCTCGAGAAACAGGCGGCATAGTTGGCGACCAAGCCCGTTCCGCCGCGGCCGGCGCCGCGCCTCTATCTGGCAACGCCGCCGGTCGATGAGCCCGCGCGGCTTGCGGCCGAGCTCACCGAGCTGCTTGCCGCGGCCGATGTCGCGGCCGTGCTGGTGCGGCTGCGCGAGAGCGATCCGCGCAGCATGATCTCCACCATCAAGGCGCTGGCGCCTGCGATCCAGAACGCCGGCGCGGCGCTGCTGATCGACGGCCATCCCGATATCGTGGCTCGCGGCGGCGCCGACGGCGCGCATCTGACCGGCATCGCCGCGATGGAAGAGGCGGCGCCGGCGCTGAAACCCGACCGCATTGTCGGCGTCGGCGGGCTTGCGACCCGCCACGATTCCATGGCCGCGGGCGAAGCCGGCGCCGACTATGTGCTGTTCGGCGAGCCCGACGCCAACGGACAACGGCCTTCGCGCGAGGCGATCGCCGAGCGGCTGGAATGGTGGGACGAATTGTTCGAGCCGCCCTGCGTCGGCTTTGCAACCTCGCGCGAGGAAGCCGAGGCGTTTGCGGCGGCCGGCGCGGATTTCGTGCTGGTCGGAGACTCCGTCTGGTCCGATCCGCGCGGCGCCAAGGCGGCGCTCGTCGAGATCGGCGACGCGATGGCGCAGGCGCATGCCGGCGCATTCGGCAAGGCCAAGGCCGACGGAAAGGCCGAGGGATGACGCCGGAATGAAATGCCTGCGTCCGATAGGTGTTGCGCTCGGCTGCACGATGCTGGCGAGCGGCGCGATGGCGCAGCTCTCGATCACGCCGCCGGCCCAGACGCCGCCGCCCGCGAAGAAGGAGGCTCCGAAGCCGAAGGTGCATTCGCCGGTCGCGAAGAAGCCGACGCCGAAGCCCGCCGCCTCCGCGACGCCGAAGCCTACCGCATCCCCGACGCCCTCGCCGACCCCGACCCAGGCCGTCGACGATCCCAATGTCGACCTCGTCTACGGCGCCTATCAGCGCGGCATGTACAAGACCGCGTTCGATCTCGCGACCGCGCGCGCGCAGAACAACAACGATGCCAAGGCCATGACGATGCTGGGCGAGCTCTATGCGAACGGGCTCGGCGTCAAGCGCGACTACGTCAAGGCCGACGAGTGGTACAAGCGCGCCTCCGATGCCGGCGACCGCGAGGCGATGTTCGCGCTCGCCATGATGAAGATTGCGGGCCGCGGCGGCGCGGTCGACAAGGATGCCGCGGTCAAACTGCTGGCGTCGTCGGCCAAGCTCGGCGAGCCCAAGGCGGCCTATAATCTCGCGCTGCTCTATCTCGACGGCCAGACCCTGCCGCAGGACCTCCGCCGCTCCGCCGAACTCTTGCGCATGGCCGCCGACGCCGGCAGCCCCGAGGCGCAATACGCGCTCGCGACCTTCTACAAGGAAGGCACCGGCGTGCCGAAGGACCTCGAGAAGGCGGCGCGGCTGCTGCAGGCCGCCTCGCTGGCCGACAATGTCGATGCCGAGGTCGAATATGCCATCGCGCTCTACAACGGCTCGGGCACGCCGCGGAACGTGCCGGCGGCGGTGGCGCTGCTGCGCAAGGCGGCCCGGCAGAACAGCGCGATCGCGCAGAACCGCCTCGCCCATGTGCTGGCGACCGGTGCCGGCGCCCCGGTGGACAAGGTCGAGGCGCTGAAATGGCACACGGTCGCCAAGACCGCCGGCAAGGGCGACCCCGATCTCGACGACATCCTCGCCGATATGAGCCCGGAAGACCGCGCCAAGGCCGAGGCAGCCGCGCGAAAATGGATCGGAAACAACGTCAAATGACGCCTTGACGGCGCCACTTCCAGAGGGCACCCAGTCCGAAACCCAGGGCGCCACAGGCCGTTTCCCGTCATCCTGAGGTGCGAGCGGAGCGAGCCTCGAAAGGATGCGCGGCCCCGGACCGGGCCGCCGATCCTTCGAGACGCGCGTTCCGCGCTCCTCAGGATGACGGGCAGGGTCTTGCCCACGCTGCCCGATCGATTTCCAACGCTCGAAAGCCACCAGCTTCCATCATGCTCTATTCCGCTCTCATCAATGTCATGGTCAAGGCCGCGCGCCGCGCCGGCCGCAGCCTCAAGCGCGACCTCGGCGAGATCGAACATCTCCAGGTGTCGCTGAAGGGGCCGGCGAACTTCGTCTCGCTCGCCGACAAGCGTGCCGAGGAGATGCTCTACACCGACCTCGAAAAGGCCCGCCCCGGCTACGGCTTCCTCGGCGAGGAAGGCGGCAAGCGCGAAGGCAGCGACAAGAGCCACACCTGGATCGTCGATCCGCTCGACGGCACCACCAACTTCCTGCACGGCATCCCGCAATTCGCGATCTCGATCGGCCTGAAGCGCGAGGACACCGTGATCGCGGGCGTGATCTACAATCCCGCCAATGACGAGCTCTATATCGCCGAGCGCGGCAAGGGCGCCTTCCTCAACGACCAGCGGCTGCGCGTCGCCGGCCGCCGCCAGCTCAACGAATGCGTGGTGGCCTGCGGCCTGCCGCATATCGGCCGCGGCAATCACCAGCTGGCGCTGCAGGAGATGGCCGCGCTGCAGACCAAGGTCGCGGGCTTCCGCCGCTTCGGCGCCGCCTCGCTCGACCTCGCCTTCGTCGCCGCCGGCCGGCTCGACGGCTATTGGGAGCGCAATCTGCAGGCCTGGGACGTCGCGGCCGGCCTGCTGATGGTCCGCGAGGCCGGCGGCACCGTCTCCGGCATCCAGGGCAATGACGACCCGTTGCAGACCGGCCATATCGTCTGTGGCAACGAGTTCGTGCACGGCGAACTGATCAAGATCCTGAAGCCGCTCGGGCAGTAACGCGACGGCGCGATTTAATCGTCGTCATCCTCATCATCGTCGTCCTGCCCGTCACGAAATTCACCGCCGGCGGTCAGGCCCTCGATGGTGGTGGCGCCCTTCGCCTTGATCACCCGGCGCGGCGGGACCGCGCTCTCGCTGCGCAACGCCTCCATCAGCTGCTCCGAATGGGTGACGATCCAGATGTCGGCGCGGCGTGACGCCTTGGCGATCAGCCGGGCCAATGGCGCCAGCAGCGATGGATGCAGGCTGGTCTCGGGCTCGTTTAGCGCGATGAATGGCGGCAGCCGATAGCCCATGAACACGGCGAGCAGGCAGATATACTTCAGCGTCCCATCGGATAGCTCGTGCGCCTTGAACGGACGCGGCATGTCCTCCAGTTGCAACTGGAATTCACATAGTCCATTTTTTTCCCAAGCCCGCAGTTCGGCGCCCGGAAATGCGTCCATCCTGCAGATCGCCGGCATCCTGCCTGATCGTGAACAGGGTTGCCAACACGGCAGCCAGATCGTGGCCATCGGCGCTCAGCGAAGGTGTCGTGATCGCGAGACACGGCTTTCGTATCGGCGACGCCGGATCGGTCCGGAAGTCGTGATAGAATCGCCAACTCAGCATTGCATTTCGGATCAGGTCGATCTCGGGACTTCCCTTACCATCCGAAAATCCGGCCAGCGCGGTTTCCGACGGCAGCACCGCATCCTTGTGCTGGCTCCAGGTGCCGTTCTCATCGCGGACACTGACGAGTGAGTTGGTGCGCTCCATCATCAGTATAGTTTTCTTGCCGTGGGTCGCCTCGATCGTTTCGGACTTGATCATCGGCTCACCGGGAAATGCCGCCACGATCGGGCTCGGGAATCCGAGCTCGATGGAATATCTGACGTGGTCGAATCTCACAGCCAACCGCAGACGCGCATCGTCTCCGCGTCTGCGATTGCCGGACCAGAAGACGGAATACAAACCGCCTTCGTCGGAGATCGTGCGTGTGATCCGGCCGGTCGCCGCGTCGCGTAGCAGCGACAGGGACTTGTAGAGATTGGATTTGCCGACACCGTTCTCGCCGACGAAGACTGACAGCGGCTGGATGGGCATGAAGAGCCGCCGGATCGAGCGATAATTCGAGATCGCAATATCGCTCGGCCGCATCGCACGCCCTCAATCCCCGGGTTGCCCAAACGCTTCCCGTTCAATCCAGAGCTGCAATCTGGATTGGTCGGCCTGCGAAAGCAAGCCGCTGATCTGACCGGCGTCGGTCCCTGATATCAGTGACCGATCCTCGCCGGCGCGGGCGGTCCGTACGCCTCACCCTGCTCCGGCGCCGTCTCGCGGTCGCCGGCCAGCACGCGCTGCACGCTGACGAAGAACACCGGCACCAGCAGCAGCGCGAGGATCACCACCGCGATCATGCCGCCCATCACCGACGTGCCGAGCGCCTGCTGGCTGGCGCCGCCGGCGCCGGTCGCGATCGCCATCGGCAGCACGCCGCAGACGAAGGCCAGGCCGGTCATCAGGATCGGGCGGAATCTGAGGCTGCACGCCTCGATGGTCGCCTCGACCAGCGGCTTGCCCTGCGCGCGCAGATCCTTGGCAAACTCGATGATCAGGATCGCGTCCTTGGCGGCAAGACCGATGATGGTGATCAGGCCGACGGTGAAATAGACGTCGTTGGAGAGCCCGCGCATCGTCGCCGCCACCACCGCGCCGAGAATGCCGAGCGGAATGGTGAGCAGCACCGCGAGCGGAATGGTCCAGCTCTCATAGAGCGCGGCCAGCAAGAGGAACACCACCAGCACCGACAGCGCGAGCAGGAACGGCGCCTGCGAGCCCGACAGCTTCTCCTGCAGCGACTGGCCGGTCCATTCATAGCCGAAGCCGCGCGGCAGCTTGTCGGCGAGCCGCTCCATTTCGGCGATCGCATCGCCCGAGGTGAAGCCGGGCCGCGCCTCGCCGGAGATGCGCACCGCCGGATAATAGTTGAAGCCCGCGATCTGCGTCGGCCCCTTGGTCCACTCGATGGTGGCGAAGGCCGAGAACGGCACCAGCTGGCCGCGGCTGTTCTTGACGTTGTAGTTGAGGATGTCGTCCGCGTTCATGCGGCTGGTCTTGTCGGCCTGCACGATGACACGCTGCATGCGCCCGCGGTTCGGGAAGTCGTTGATGTAGTTCGAGCCGAGATTGGTCGAGATCGTGTTGTTGATGTCCTCGAAGGTGAGGCCGAACGCGCCCGCCTTCTCGCGGTCGATCATCAGATTGACCTGCGGAGCCGGCGGCAGGCCTTCGACATAGACCTTCTGCAGGATCGGGCTGGCATTGGCCTCCGCGATCAGGCGATCGGACGCCGCGATCAGCGCCGAGTAGCCCTTCTGGCCGCGGTCCTGCAGGCGGAACGAGAAGCCCGAGGAGTTGCCGAGGTTGTCGATCGGCGGCGGCTGCAGCGCCGAGATCCTGGCGTCGCGGATCGACGACAGGTCGCGGTTGATGTCGGCGACGATGGCGGCGGCCGAATCCTTCGGGCCGCGCTCCGACCAGTCCTTCAGCGTGATGAAGGCCTGCGCGGTGTTCATGCCCTGGCCGAGGAAGCTGAAGCCGGTGAGGAACGTGACGTTCTCGATGCCGGCGCGGTCCTTGAGGTATTTCTCGACCTGCTCGACCGCAGCTTCGGTCCGGGCATAGGACGACTCCGACGGCGTCTGCACGTCGGTCGTGATGAAGCCCTGGTCGTCGACGGGCAGGAAGCCGCCGGGCAACCGCACGAAGCCGTAGGCGACGCCGAGGAACAGCACGAGGTAGATCAGCATCAGGCGGCCGGTGCGCTTCAGCCCGGCCTGCACCGTGCTGACATAGCCGGCGCGGCTGGTGTCGAGCACGCGGTTGAACCAGCCGAACACGCCCTTGCTGGCATGGCCGTGGCCCTTCTTGACCGGCTTGAGCAGCGTCGCGCACAGCGCCGGCGTCAGCGACAGCGCGAGGAGCGCCGAGAACGCGATCGCCGCCACCATGGTGACCGAGAACTGGCGGTAGATGATGCCGACCGAGCCGGGGAAGAACGCCATCGGCACGAACACCGCCATCAGCACCAGCGTGATGCCGATGATGGCGCCGGTGATCTGCGACATCGCCTTCTTGGTGGCTTCCTTCGGCGGCAGGCCTTCCTCCGCCATGATGCGCTCAACATTCTCGACCACGACGATGGCGTCGTCGACGAGGATGCCGACCGCCAGCACCATGCCGAACATGGTCAGCATGTTGATCGAGAAGCCCGCGATCATCAGCGTGGCGCAGGCGCCGAGCAGCGCCACCGGAACCACGATGGTCGGGATGATGGTGTAGCGGATGTTCTGCAGAAACAGGAACATCACGATGAACACCAGCACCACCGCCTCGACCAGCGTCATCAGGACCTTCTCGATCGAGGCCTTCACGACGGGCGTGATGTTGTAGGGGATTTCGTAGGAGATATTGGCCGGGAAGAAGCGCGACAGCTCCTTCATCTTGGCTTCGACCGCGCTCGCGGTCGCCAGCGCATTGCCCTTCGGCGACAGCAGCACCGAGAGGCCGGCGGTCGGCTTGCCGTCCAGGCGCGTGTTAAACTGATAGCTCAGGCCGCCGATCTCGATCCGCGCGACGTCGCGCAGGCGGACCGTCGAGCCGTCGGCGTTGGCGCGCAGGATGATGGCGCCGAACTCGTCGGGCGAGGACAGCTGGCCCTTCACCAGCACCTGCGCGGAAATCTTCTGGGTATCGGTGCTCGGCTCAGCGCCGATGCTGCCGGAGGCGACCTGGGCGTTCTGCGCCGTGATCGCCTTGTTGACGTCGTCGGCGGACAGGCCGTAGCCGACCAGCTTGGCCGGATCGATCCAGATCCGCAAGGACCGCTCGGTCGAATACAGCGTGGCGCGGCCGACGCCGGGGATGCGGCGCACCTCGCCCAGCACGTTGCGGATCATGAAGTCGCCGAGGCCCACTTCATCCAGCGAGCCGTCGGTCGAGTTCAGCGTGATGATCTGCAGCACGGCGGACGAGGCTTCCTCGACCAGGATGCCCTGCTGGATCACGGCGCGCGGCAGCCGCGCCTCGACGCGCTTGAGGCGGTTCTGCACCTCGACCGAAGCCTGGCTGGTGTCGGTGCCCGGCTTGAAGTTGGCGATGATTTCGACCTGGCCGAGCGAATCGGAGGTCGATTCGAAGTTCAGGATGTTGGCGGCGCCGTTGAGCTCCTCCTCGATCAGCCGCGTCACGCTGTTGTAGAGGTTCTCCGGCGACGCGCCGGGATAGTTGGTCGAGATCGAGATCGAGGGCGGCGCGATGATCGGATATTGCGCGACCGCGAGCAATGGAATCGAGATCGCGCCGATCAGACAGATGAACAGCGCGACGACCCAGGCGAAGATCGGCCTGTCGATGAAGAAGCTAGGCATGCCGGATCACCGCACTGCGTGCGCGGTCTGGTGCGGATCCGTCGGTGCTGCAGCTGCGTCGACCTCGCGCCAGGCTTGCGGCCGGACCTTGTCGCCGGCGGCGAATTTCTGGAACCCCTCGACGACGACCTTGTCGCCGGCTTTCAGACCGTCGGTCACGAACCAGGAACCACCCTGCAGCGAGCCGGTGCGCACCGGCTGCACCGCGACGTGATTGTCGGCCTTGACGACGAACACCTCGCTGCCGCCGCCGCCATTGCGCTGGATCGCCTGCTGCGGCACGGCAATCGCATCGCTGTCGATGCCCTGTTCGATCAGCACGCGCACATACATGCCCGGCAGCAGGATGCGATGCGGGTTCGGGAACTCGCCGCGCAACGTCACCTGCCCGGTATAGGCGTCGACCTTGGCGTCGGAGAACAGCAACTTGCCCGGCAGCGGGTAGATCGAGCCGTCGTCGAGCACGAGCCGCACCTTCATCGCGTCGGGCGCGATACGGTCGAGATCGCCGCTCTCGAAGGCACGGCGAAGCTGGTTCATCTCGGTCACCGACTGCTGGAAGTCGGCGTAGATCGGATCGAGCTGCTGGATGGTCGCAAGGCTCGCGGCGTCGTTCTGCACCACGAGGGCGCCCTCGCTGACCAGCGCAGCGCCGATGGTGCCGTCGATCGGGGCGCGGATCGTGGCGTAGTCCAGATTGAGCTTGGCGCGCGCGACTTCGGCCTCGCGGCCCTGCACGTCGGCTTCGGCCTGCTTCAGCGTCGCGATCGCCTTTTCGTTCTCGGCTTCCGGCGCCGCACGCTGGCTGGTCAAGGTGGCGATACGGCGGGCTTGCAGCGCGGCCTGTTCGAGCACGGCTTTGGCGCGCGCCAGCGCCGCCTCGGTCGACTGCAATTCGACTTCGAATGGGCGCGGATCGATCTGGTACAGGGGATCGCCGACCTTCACCTCGCTGCCCTGATGGAACATGCGGTTGACGACGATGCCCGAGACGCGCGGGCGGACCTCGGAAACACGGGTCGGCGCGATGCGGCCTGGCAGCTCGCGCAGCATCGCGCGCGCCTGCGGCTTCACGGTGACGACGCTGACGTCCGGCTCGGGTACTTGTACGGCGGCGGTTGCGGTGTTCGGCTCGTCGCAGCCTGCAAGCAGTGGCGCCGTCACGGCCAGCATCAATGCAATGCATGCCGATTGCGCGCGAAGTCCAGACATTGAGATAATCGCCCCTGAAAGGTTTGAACAAACGAACGGCGGTGTCACGGCGACACCGCTCGTGTTGCTGCGATGAAAATAAAATCTGCTTGCTGCGACGCAATGCGTTTTTCGGCGGCTCAATGTCACAGAACGCTATCACCCTGATTTCGCGGCATCTTTTACCTTGTCACCGCATTGTGAGCGGGTTCCATCGCAGGCTGTGGGAATGCGTTAAGGTCTGCGTAAGCGGGAACCCCGCCATTTTGCCTGCGCAGAATGCCGCACCTCGCAACATCGAGACGATCGGACCGAATCACCGCGGGCCGCGCGCGCCTCATCCGAGGGTGCGCAAACCGAGCTCATCTCGCGATCCGCGAGCGGGACGCGCAGCTCTGTGGATGGCGATCCGCCGATCGGTCGGAAAGCCGTGCAAAGCGGCAACGGCCCACGAGATTCCAACCCAAGGTGCTGTTTGCTGCCCTTGGAATCGGCTTTCCTCACTTTGCCGCTGTGCCATATTGCTGAAAGATGCGGCCTTCGCGAACGGATGACCCGGCAATGCCCCCTTCCCGCTCCGACATGGAGATCGAATTGAGCAAGCTGTCCTCGCCCCGGATCTTCCTGGTGCGGATGCTGGTGTTCCTGGTGCTCTGCGGCCTGGTCGGGGTCGTGCTGTACAAGCAGATCGTCACCGCCTTCTTTGCCAATCCGGGGCTGAACGCCCTGATCGGGGCGGTGCTGCTGATCGGCATCATCCTGGCGTTCCGCCAGGTGATCCGGCTTTATCCCGAGGTCGCCTGGGTCAACAATTTCCGCATCGCCGATCCCGGCCTTGCGATCGAGCGCCGCCCGACGCTGCTTGCCCCGATGGCCGCGATCCTCGGCGGCGAACGCTCGGGGCGGATGTCGATCTCGCAGCAGACCATGCGACATCTGCTCGATTCGATTGCAACCCGCCTCGACGAAGCCCGCGACATCTCGCGTTACATGACCGGCCTGTTGGTGTTCCTCGGCCTGCTCGGCACGTTCTGGGGCCTGATCGAGACGGTGGGCTCGGTCGGCAAGGTGATCGACGGGCTCAAGGTCGGCGGCGACTCGGGCGCGCTGTTCGATACGCTGAAGGAGGGCCTCGCCGCGCCGCTCGGCGGCATGGGCATCTCGTTCTCGTCCTCGCTGTTCGGCCTCGCCGGCTCGCTGATCCTCGGCTTCCTCGACCTGCAGTCGAGCCAGGCCCAGAACCGCTTCTACACCGACCTTGAGGACTGGCTCGCCGGCACCGTGCGCGGCATTTCCGGCGATGAAGCCGGCGTTTCCGGTAACATGCAGGGCGCGATCGACCGGCTCCGCACCGCGCTTGAGGAAGGCGGCGGCGGCCGCAGCACCACGGCCGCGATGGCCAATCTTGCCGAGGCGATCCAGGGGCTGGTTGCGCATATGCGCACCGAGCAGCAGATGATCCGGGAATGGGCCGACGGCCAGGGCGAGCAGAACCGCGAGATCAAGCGGCTGCTGGAACGCCTCGCCCGCCAGCCAGAGAAGAGCTAGCCGGGGAGCAAGCCCAAGGAGAGACCCATGGCCCTCGCCCGCTCGCGCCGCAGCGAATCCGGCTTCAACTACTGGCCCGGCTTTGTCGACGCATTGTCGACGCTGGTGCTGTCGATCGTGTTCCTGCTGTCGGTGTTCCTCGTCGTGCAATTCTTCCTGTCGCAGGAGGTCACCGGCAAGGACAAGGCGCTGGAACAGCTCACCGCCAAGATCGCCCAGCTCAACGACCTGTTGTCGCTGGAGAAGCTCTCCAAGCTGACGCTCGACGACCAGGTGGCGCAGCTCCGCGCCGGGCTTGCTTCCGCGGAAGGTGAGCGCGACCGCATGAAGGGGCTCTATGAGGGGCTCGCGAGTTCCGGCAGCGACGCGCAGGGCCGCGCCAACGAGCTCAACAAGGCGCTGGAGTCCGAGAAGGCCGTATCGTCGCGCGCGCTGGCGCAGATCGAGCTGCTGAACCAGCAGATCAGCGCGCTGCGCCGCCAACTCGCCGCGCTCGAAGAGGCGCTCGACGCCTTCGAGAAACGCGACAAGGAATCGCAGAACCGCATCGCCGATCTCGGCCAGCGCCTCAATGTCGCGCTGGCGCAGCGGGTACAGGAACTGTCGAAATACCGCTCGGAATTCTTCGGCCGGCTGCGTGCGATCCTCGGCAACCGTCCCGATATCCGCGTCGTCGGCGACCGCTTCGTGTTCCAGTCGGAAGTGTTCTTCGACACCGGCCAGGCGACGCTGCTGCCCGAGGGCAAGACCGAGCTCGAAACGGTCGCGAGCGCGCTGATCGATCTCGACAAGCAGATCCCGCCCGAGATCGCCTGGGTGCTGCGCGTCGACGGCCACACCGACGTGCGGCCGATCAACAGCCCGCTGTTCAAGTCGAACTGGGAATTGTCCTCGGCGCGCGCGATCTCGGTGGTGCAGTACCTGGTCTCGCTCGGCGTGCCGGCGCAGCGTCTGGTCGCCGCAGGCTTCGCCGAATTCCAACCGCTCGACACCGCACAGACCGAAGACGCCTACAAGCGCAACCGCCGCATCGAGCTGAAGCTGACGGAACGCTAGGACGACGGCGCCCGGCCAACCAGTCGTCATTGCCGCGTTCGACTGTGTTTGCGTGCACACGACACTATCCGTTCGTCGTCCTGGCGAAAGCCAGGACCCATAACCACCGCATTTGATGATGAACGGGATCGCGGCTCCAGCGTCGCGCAACAATTGAGATTTGGGATAATGGGTCCTGGCTTTCGCCAGGACGACGGTGAGGATGGGTTGCAATTCAAGATGTCAAACAGCGCGGTGTCGTCACCCGCGCATGCGGAGGCGGCGAGCCGGGCGATGACGGTGCGGATGCCACACACACGATCGTCGTCCTGGCGAAAGCCAGGACCCATAGCCACCGCACTTGATGATGAACGGGATCGTGGCCCCAGCGTCGCGCAACAATTGAGATTTGGGGTAATGGGTCCTGGCTTTCGCCAGGACGACATTGAGTGTGTGGCGCGGTCCGTGAGTCACACATCCGCATTCTCGCGACATGAATGTCCAAACTTCATGCCGAAAGATCCGCAACGACCGGCGAGGCGTCGCCGTGATCGGTCGAGACCCTTCATTACACGGATATTTGCTTCGTCCTGGCGAGGCGTCCGGGAACGCATCAAATGCGGCTGGCGTTATGTTGGTATCGCAATCTCGCGGGCTTGGCGGATATCTCGTCTCCGTCGCGGCTGTGCGTATGCCCCAGCCTCACCGCGCCATCTCGGACCTGCGCATGCTCAAGACCAAATTCGCCATCATCATCGCCGCCGGCCTCATCCTCGCACCAGCCCAGCTTCTCGCGCAGAACACCGGCGGCACCCCGCTGCCGCCGAGGCCAGGCGACCGCGCCGCGCCGTCGAACGGCGTCGGCGGCACTGCGCTCCCGACCCAGTCCGGCCAGCGCGTCGCACCGTCCTCCGGCACCGGCGGCGGCAGCGCCGCACCGGCGCTTCCGGGAGGCCCGACCGGCACCACCGGCAATGCCGACACCCCGCAGCGGCGATGACGTGAGCCACGCTTGCGGGACGTTCTGGCGTGAACAATTGAACGCGCAGCCGATGCGATCGGCGATGTCTGCGCCGACGTCCCTTCGAACATTGATTGATGAACGCTGCGCTAGATCGCGCCGGCCGGCTCCGCGGCCGGTTCAACCGGCTCGACTTCGGCGGTCACGAATCTGAGCCCGTAGGTCTTGCCGCGACGCCAGACCACCTCGCAAGGATAGCGCTTGGCATGATCGGCGAGCAGCGTCAGCGCGAGGCGGTCCTTCACCTCGAACTCGACCTCGGTCGTGATCTTGGCGCCGCCGGGCGAGATGTCGACCACGGCGCATTCGCTCTCGGTCGCGCCATCACCGACCGTGATCCAGGCCGCACGATTGTTGAGCTGGCGCCGCGGCTCGCGACTGACCTTGATCCGTGCTCCATTGCTCGCCATCGTCGCCGTCCTTGAAGCCATTGGTCCTTGAAGGCATTCGTCCTTGAAATACATTGCATGCCGCGCACGTCGATCGACGCGCCCGGCATAGAACCGCAACGGCCACAATGCCGGCCCCCCGTAAAGCCCGGCTTAGCGCGATCGCTTGAACTTTACCGGAATCTTGACGGGGCTTTTAGCGAACAGGGATTCTACAATTCCATCAGCGGGATACCGGCCGCGTCGGCAGCCATCGGCTTGACACGGAGACCGCACTCTTGGTGAAGTGGCGGCTGTGGCCTTGGCCACATCCCTGCAACAAGAGCGCTTCAAGCCGCCTTTTCCGACGGAAACGACCCATGCTGATCCCCCTCGCCGACGTGCCGCGCTGGTATGCCGAACGCAAGCCCACGGATGCGATCGCCATCAGTCATGGCGCGGATGCGTTGACCTGGCTCGAGCTCGAGCGCCGCGCCAATGCACGGGCGCGCGCCTTCGCCGCCAAGGGCGTCAAGCCCGGCGACTTCGTCGCGATCGGGCTGCCCAACAGCAACGCGTTCTTTGAGACGACCTTCGCGGTGTGGAAGTGCGGCGCGACGCCGACCTCGCTGTCATGGCGGCTGCCGCGCGGCGAGGCCGCTGCGGTGCTCGAGATTCTGAAACCGTCGCTCGTGGTCGGCGGCGAGGCCGACTGGAATGCGCCGAATTCGCTGCCGGTGAATTTCGTGCCGGATGGATTCTCCGGGGAGCCGCTCGATGCGCCGGTCGCGCGCTACTGGAAGGCGATGACGAGCGGCGGCTCGACCGGACGGCCGAAGGTGATCCTCGATCACAACCCCGCGGTGATCGAAACCACGGCCGAGGCGACGCTTGGCATTGCGCGCGACACCTCGCTGCTCAATCCAGGGCCGCTCTATCATAATGCGCCATTCATCCTCTCGCACTTTGCGCTGTTCGGGGGCGGAAGGGTCACCGGCATGGTGAAGTTCGACGCCGAGGAGACGCTGCGGCTGATCGAGCGCGAGCGCGTGCAATGGGTGAATTTCGTGCCGACCATGATGCACCGGATCTGGGCGCTGCCCGAGGAGGTGCGCAGCCGCTACGACGTCTCCAGCCTGAACATCGTGTTTCACATGGCAGCTCCGATGCCACCCTGGCTGAAGGAGAAATGGATCGAATGGCTCGGCCCCGAGCGGATCTGGGAGCTCTATGGCGGCACCGAGCGGCAGGGCGCCTGCGTGATCTCGGGCACCGAATGGATGGCGCACAAGGGCTCGGTCGGCAAGATCGGCGAGACCGCAAAGCTGCGCATCATCGGCGAGGACGGCAACGACGTCGCGCCCGGCGAGACCGGCGAAATCTATTTCCTGCCCAATGACGGCGCCGGCTCGACCTATCACTATCTCGGCGCAACGCCGAAGCGGCGGCCGGACGGCTGGGAATCGCTCGGCGATATCGGCCGGCTCGACGAAGAGGGCTATCTCTATCTCGGCGACCGGCTCGCCGACATGGTGCTGCGCGGCGGCGCCAACATCTATCCGGCCGAGGTCGAGGCCGCGGTCAGCGAGCATCCCGAGGTGCGCTCCTGCGTCGTGGTCGGACTGCCCGATCCGGAATTCGGCCAGCGCGTGCATGCGATCCTCGAGCTCGCCGACTGCGCCGATGCACAAGCGATCGCCGACGGCATGGGCGATTTCCTGAAGGACCGGCTCAGCCGCTACAAGCATCCGGAAAGTTTCGAGCGCGTCGCCACCGCGCCGCGCGACGATTCCGGAAAGGTTCGCCGCACCATGCTGCGCGACGAGCGCGCCGCGTGGATCAAGGACAACCGTGCCTTCCGCATCATGCCGGCGCGTGCGGCAAAAACCGAATAGGTTCAATTATCTTGCGAGGGACAGGTCTGCACGCCACATGAGCTGTGCAGGCGGCTCTGCAAGGTATATCATTCCATCTTCCCTGCCGGCAGAACCTCGGTCTACCTTGAGGTTCCAGCGCCCTGCACGCCAGGAGATCCCTTGATGCCCTCCACGACCGAATGGAAAGTGCCCGCGGCCTTTCAGCCTCGTCCCGAAGATTACCGCTACGATCTCGATCGCGCGCTGATGAGTGTGGTCGGGCTGCACTCGATCATTCCGCCGGATGCTTTCAGCGCCGAGACGCTCGGCACCGAGCGCGCCGGCAATGGCGTCCTGATCGACGACGGGCTGGTGCTGACGATCGGCTATCTGATCACCGAAGCCGCCACGGTGTGGCTGCATCTCGGCGACGGCCGCGCGGTCGAGGGCCACGCGCTCGGCTTCGATTTCGAATCCGGCTTTGGCCTGGTGCAGGCGCTCGGCCGACTCGATCTCGCACCGCTGCGGATCGGCTCGTCGGCGGCGACCCAGGTCGGCGACAATGTGGTGCTCGGTGGCGCCGGCGGCCGCACGCGCTCGGTCGCAAGCCAGATCGCGGCGAAGCAGGAATTCGCCGGCTACTGGGAGTATCTGCTGGACGAGGCGATCTTCACCTCTCCGTCGCATCCGAACTGGGGCGGCACCGGGCTGATCAACAATGCCGGCGAGCTGATCGGCATCGGCTCGCTGCAGCTCGAACGCGAGCGCTCGGGCCACGCCGAGCATGTCAACATGATCGTGCCGATCGATCTGCTCAATCCGGTGCTGGACGATTTGCGCAAGTTCGGCCGGGTCGACAAGCCGGCGCGGCCGTGGCTCGGCATGTTCACGACCGAGATCGACAACCGCCTCGTGGTGGTCGGCGTCGCCAGCAAGGGACCGGCGGCGCGCGCCGAACTGAAGACCGGCGACGTGATCCTCGCGGTCGACGGCGACAAGGTGACGAGCCAGGCCGGCTTCTACCGCAAGCTCTGGTCGCTCGGCGCGGCCGGCGTCGACGTGCCGCTGACCATCTATCACGAGGGCGTCACCTTCGACGTCACGCTGACCTCGATCGACCGCATAAAGCTGTTGAAGGCGCCGCGGCTGCATTGATGATCTTCGGACCGATCCCTTTCTCTTCACCTCTCCCGCTTGCGGGGGAGGTCGCATTGCATCGCAGATGCAATGCGGGTGGGGGCTCTTTCCATGTAACGGTTCTCGCTTGCAGTGCGTCTGCGGCCACGAATCAAGCTCTCCTCTTCAAGCTCTAACCATCAAAGGACAGCAACGATGAGCGAGGCGGTGGTTGACGACATCGTGGCCGTGCTGCCGCCGCTGCTGCAGACGCTGGAGTCGCTGTCCTTCGTCGCCCGCAACCTCAACCCGCCGGACTTCGATCGCGTGATGCAGATCGCGGGCGAGCCCGAGGAGGCCTTGCAGGCGGTGCGGCCGCGGCTTGCCGATTGGCCGGAGAAATTCGCGCACATCAAGACCGCGCTGGAAGCCGCGATCGAACCGGCGCTGTCAGGCTATGCGGGCCTGCGCGCCGTGCAGAACGGCGAAGGCGATCTGGTCAGCGTGTTCCGCGCGCTGCGCTATCTGCCGCGGGCGCAGGAGGCGCTCTATCCCTTGACCGAGTTGCCGCCGGTCAGCGGTTTCTTCATCGCGCCCGATCTGCGCGAGAATACCGAGCTGCAGGCGAAGCTCGCCGCCAAGCCCAACGCCGACACCGGCATCTTCCATGAGCGCAACGAGCCGGGCAGCCGCGGCGGCTTCTCGATGTACGTGCCGGAATACTACACGCCCGATCGCACATGGCCGCTGGTGATGGCGCTGCATGGCGGCAGCGGCAACGGCCGCGGCTTCCTGTGGAGCTGGCTGCGCGATGCGCGCAGCCGCGGCGCTATCCTGGTGGCGCCGACCGCGACCGGCCAGACCTGGGCGCTGATGGGCGAGGACACCGACACGCCAAACCTCAACCGCATCCTTGACCAGGTGCGTGCGCGCTGGAAGATCGACGAGACGCGCATGCTGCTGACCGGCATGAGCGACGGCGGCACCTTCAGCTATGTGAGCGGGCTCGACGGCGCCTCGCGCTTCACGCATCTGGCGCCCGTTGCGGCGACCTTCCATCCGCTGATGGCGGAGATGGCCGACGCGGAGCGGCTGCGCGGCTTGCCGATCTTCATCACCCATGGCCGGCTCGACTGGATGTTTCCGGTGCAGACCGCGCGGCAGACGCAAGGCCTGCTAGCGGCCGCCGGCGCCAAGGTGACCTATCGCGAGATCGACGATCTCAGCCACACCTATCCGCGCGAGATCAATGCGGAGATCATGCAGTGGATGAACGGAGCAGCTACTGGCGACACATGAGGAGATCTCTTCCGTCACCCTGAGGAGCGCGAAGCGCGTCTCGAAGCTGTCTCTTATACACATCTCCGAGCCCACGAGACTTAGGAT